>JAZQMJ010000089.1:0-9305 GCA_045543435.1 Mailhella sp. | reverse complement strand
CGGGTCATGGTATTATAAAGCTGCATGGGGACTCCCAGAAATTACGATGTATTGCCGTCTTGATTTAAGTCGGTATCCGCCCTTGTCCAGAGTCTGGGCAGGGGCGGATGGAAGAATTGCGAGAAAATCGCTCGTCAGGCCTTACTGAGCGGCGCGCTTGATGCGGGCGAGGCTCTCTTCGCGGCCCAGAGCGGCCATGACGTCATGCACGGAAGGACCGCCGGCAAGGCCGGTGAGGGCGGAACGCAGGGGCGGGCCCACCTGCTTGAACTTGAGGCCGCCCTTGGCCACATAGTCGTGCAGGAGAGTGTCGAGAGCTTCAGCGGTGAACTCAGGCATTTCGGCGATGAGGTCGTGCAGGACGGAGAGCTGATGCTTGCCGTCTTCGTTCAGGGCCTTCATGGCCTTCTCTTCGATCTCGATCTCAGCGGCAGGCTTGAAGTAGATGGTGAGGAATTCAGCAAGGGCGTTGAGGTCGGCGGCGCGTTCCACATACATGGGCATCAGGCCGACGAGCTTTTCAGCGGGCACTTCGTAGCCGAGCTTGGCGAGGAAGGGAGCCACGAGGGCGGCGAGCTCATCGTGGGGAGTGTTGCGCAGATAGTAGGCGTTGAGCCACTTGAGCTTTTCGGGGTCGAAGGCGGCGGGAGAAGTGTTGAGGTTCTTGCCGTCGAAGAATTCCACCAGCTCCTTGAGGGAGAAGATCTCCTGGTCGCCGTGGGACCAGCCGAGGCGCACGAGGTAGTTCACCAGAGCCTGGGGCAGGAGGCCGTCCTGCTCGTATTCGATGACGGCGCGGGCGCCGTGGCGCTTGGAGAGCTTCTGATGGTCGGGGCCGCAGATCATGGGCACATGGCCGAAGGTGGGCACTTCGAAGCCGAGGGCCTGGTAGAGCAGGATCTGCTTGGGGGTGTTGGAAACGTGGTCGTCGCCGCGGACGACGTGGGTCACGCCCATGTCATGGTCGTCCACCACAACAGCCATGTTATAGGTGGGCATGCCGTCGGTGCGGCGCAGGATCATATCGTCGAGTTCGGAAACGTCCACGGCGATGGGGCCCTTCACCATGTCATCGAAGACGATGCGGCCTTCGTCCGGCACGCGCAGGCGCACCACGCGGCCGGGGCCGGCGGTGAGGCCGCGTTCACGGCACTTGCCGTTGTAGCGGGGCTTTTCGCCCTTGGCGCGGGCTTCTTCGCGCATGGCTTCCACTTCTTCGGGAGTGCAGTCGCACCAGTAGGCGTGGCCGGTCTCGAGGAGGCGGTCGATGTGGGCGTTGTAGATGTCGAGACGCTTGCTCTGATAGGTGAGCTCGCCATCCCAATCGAGGCCGAGCCACTTCATGGAAGCGAGGATGGAGTCGGTGTATTCCTGGCGGGAGCGGGTGGCGTCGGTATCTTCGATGCGCAGACGGAACTCGCCGCCGAAGTGACGAGCGAGGAGCCAGCAGAAAATGGCAGTGCGGCCGCCGCCGATGTGCAGATGGCCGGTGGGGCTGGGAGCGAAACGGGTGACTATCTTCTTCATGTCGAACACCTGGGTGCGTTTATGTGAAAGTTCTCTATCGATGGAAAGGCCGCCTTACTCAGACAGCCGGGCTATACTAAACCTCATCGCCCGCTATGACAAGTCGGCATTTTTTGAGGAAGCCCACCGGATTGTAGGTTTCCTTGGCCTGGCGCAGGCCGAGTTCGCCCATATCCTGCTCGCGGTTGATGAGCTGCACGCCTTCGGCGGAGTGGTTGACGAAGGAATGGTTGATGGCCTGGTACACGCCCTTCAGGTCTGCCTGCACTTTCTCGAAGTGCACGACCATCATGTCCCCTACCCTTTCGCCCACGGAAAACGCGCCTATCTCGCCTTCGACGTAGAGCGCGCCGCCGCAGAGATTGGGCAGGCGGTCCCAGCTGCCGAGGACGCGGAAGATGGCCGCGTTCTCGGCCATGAGCGAAGGGCTGTTCTCGCAGTCGCGCCACTGGCACCACTTTTCCTGAAGTTCGAGGACATGCTCGATGCCTTCGTGGTTCTGCGGATCGTCGAGGCGGCGGTAATCTTCGCCGTAGCGTTTGCGGAAGCCGTTGACGTGCGTTTTCTTCTTGTGGAACTTCGCGCCCGGGAGCGTGGCCAGCTCCTCGCGGTCGTAGAGGTATTCCCACTGGTCGCGGTCATCGTGCATGACAACGCGATCGCCGAGGCGAGCGGAAAGGATATCCGCCAGTTCATGCGGAGCGCGCAGGAGCTCCACGCCCTGCTTTATCTCAGGGTGAGACTCCCAGTCCGCACTATCCCAGTCGCCCACGGGGGCCCAGAAGCGCAGGTCGGGCTTGGTCTGGCATATCCAGCAGAGGTCGCCTCGGAAGGAAAGGCCTATGCCGTAATATTCGGCCCAGCCCCAGAGATTGGTGAAGGTGAGGTCGGCCGTGGGGCGAGGCGTGCGCTCAAGATATCGGCAGTATTCGTCGCAGTGGTCGAGCGTAAGGGGCACATAGCCCTGAGGCATGTTCATGCCTTCTCCTTATGGTTGCAGTGTGCGTGGGACCCGAGGGCGAAACGCGCCCAGTCCTTGCGGAAGAAGACCCACACCATGGCGGAAGTCTGGATGACCATGGAAATGAACATGGCCATGAAGACGCCGTAGGCATCGTGGAACACGAAATGGGCCAGCCCCCAGCCGAGAGGCAGGCGGACGAGCCAGATGCAGGCCGTGTTCACGATGAGGGAATAGACTGTCGCGCCCGCGCCGTTCATCACGCCATGGAGAACAAGGCCGGAAACAGTGAACGGCACGACAAGCACGTTGAAGAAAAGGTAATTCACTATCTGCGTGCGCACAGCGTCTTCCGCAGAGAAAAATCCCGCTAAATCAGGGATGAAGGGCCACATGCAGGCGGCCACAGCACTCATGGATATACCGGAAATGAAGAACAGCGCAAGCCCGGTGCGCCTGGCCTGCGCCCTGTCCCCAGCGCCGAGGGCATTGCCCACGAGTATGGATGCCGTGACCATGAAGGCATTGGCCGGCATGTAGAGGAGCGACTCAATGCGGTTGCCCGCCGTGAGGCCGGCCAGCGCCGAAACGCCGTCCGGCAGGGCCGCCGTGATGCCGAACATCACCAGGTAGCCCGCATGCCAGAGCATGCTGTTGCCGCAGGCGGGAAGCGCGACCTTGAAGAGGTACGACGCGCCCACCCTGAGCCAGCGGAGGCGAGGCAGGAGACGTGCGCCGATGAGCCCGCCGCGCTTGAGGCAGACGATGCTGAGCATAGCCGAGACAAGGCTGGCCGCAAAGGTGGACCAAGCTATGCCGCCCATGCCATAGGCCGGGAATCCCAGCCAGCCGAGGCCGAAGCAGAGGTCGCCGAAAACGTTGAGCAGGCAGGCGACCATGACGATGATGAGAGGCGCGATGACCTGCCGGGCCGCCCGGAACAGCGTACCTGCCACCTGCGTGGCGCAGGCGAAAGGCAGGCCGAAAAGCATGATGCGCACCATGCAGCTGGTGGCGGGGACAAGCTCTTCCGGGGTCTGGAGCAGGGCCAGCACAGGGCCGCGCAAAAGCCATATGAGTGCGGCTATGCCCACGGAAAGCACGGCACAGCTCGAAAGCGCAAGGCCCACATAGTTCTGCGCCCGCCACAGCTTGCCCGCCCCCATGGACTGGCTCACTGCCGCCATGCCGCCCGCGCCCAGAGATACGCCGAAGACCAGCAGGAAGACCTGTATCTGGAAGGAGACGCCCACAGCCGCCTGAACGTCGGCCGAAAGCTGGCCTGCGGCCCAGATGTCCGTAAGATTGATGACGATGGTGCAGAGGAGCATCATCATCTGAGGCCAGACGAGCCCCCAGATGGTCCGGAAGGGGATATCCCTGAACCATGCGGAAAGGCACGAAGCAGAAGCGGCGGAAGAACTCATAGCGACAAGATAGGTATTTTTCCAGAAATGTACAGCCCCGAAAACGCAAACAGCCGCCCTCTCCCCACAGGAAGCAAGGCGGCTGCATAGAAAGCTGGGAATGCTAGTCGAGAACCAGCGTGGCAGTAAGGTCTTCCAGAGTCTCGCGGCGGCGGATGAGGCGGGCCTTGCCGTCCGTGCCGATGAGAACTTCAGCGGGACGCAGGCGGTGATTGTAGGTGGAAGACATCACCCAGCCATACGCACCGGCATCCAGCATGGCGATGACGTCGCCCTGCTCTATCTTCGGCAGTTCGCGGTCCTTGGCGAGGATGTCGCCGGACTCACAGATATTGCCCACAAGGGTCTGCGGCACGAGCGTCGCATCGGGCTCGCCGTTCTCGCGGTAGATCTCCACATCGTGGAAGGCGTCGTAGAGCATGGGGCGGGCAAGCACAGTGAAGCCGATGTCAGTACCGGCGAAGAGATGAGGGCCGTTGTTCTTGGTAGCATGCACAGTGCCAAGCACGAGGCCGCATTCGGCCACCATATAGCGGCCGGGCTCGACGAAGAAGCGGCCGGCGTATCCGGTCTTCGCGCTCCATTCGGTGAGGCAGGAATGGATGGCTTCGCCAAGGGCGGCCATATCCATGCGGGGCTGGCCCTCGTACTTGTGGTACGGCATGCCGAAACCGCCGCCGAAGTCGATGACTTCGAGGGGATAGCCGAGAGCCATGACCTTCTCAGCCATGGAGAGCAGTACCTTCATAGCATCGAGGTAGGGGCCGGCTTCCATGAACAGGGAGCCGATGTGCTGGTTGATACCCACGAACTGGAGGCCGTAGCGAGCCACGATGGCCTGCACTTCAGGAAGCATGTCGGGATCGACGCCGAACTTGGTCTTCTTGCCGCCGGTGACGACCTTGTCGCTGTGGCCTGCACCGATGCCGGGGTTGAAGCGCACCATGACGCGGCCGCCGGGCACAGCCTGGCCGAAAAGCTCCAGCTGGGAAAGGGAGTCCACGCTCACCACGTCGCAATGGGAGGCGGCGTTCTTCAGTTCCTCGGCGCTCACGTTGTTGCACACATAGGTGAGCTCGGCCTTGGTGAAACCGGCGAGCTGGTTGACGTGCAGTTCACCGGGGCTCATGGCGTCCACCACACAGCCTTCGGAACGGATGACCTTCAGCAGGGAAGGATTGGTGTTGGCCTTGGCGGAGTAGTTCACTCGGAAGCCGGGATGGGAAGAAAGGCCGGTGAGGTCGCGGCAGCAGGAACGCAGGACGTTCTCGTTATAGACGTAGAGCGGAGAGCCGAAACGGGCCACGAGCTCGCGGGGATCTTCCTGCCCGTAGAAGTTCACGCTGTCGGTGTAGGAGGAGCGTACGTTCGCCATGGGAAGCACCTTGGAGGACTGAGTTCAGGTTCCTGTTCCGGCATAACAGGGCATGCGTTGAACAGGCGGGAAAATATGCAGAAAAAGAGGCCTCGGCGCTCTTATCCTTCACTAAGGGGAACACCGGGGCTCAAAGAATGCGAAACGCCCTGCCGCCCGAAAACGGCAGGGCGGGCACGCCTTAGTTCTTGTACTTGTCGAGAGCGGCGGCAAGCTTGGTCTTGCCTTCCAGCTTCTGCTTCTTGAGGGTCTTCATTTCCTGCTCTTCAGCGGGAGTCAGGTAAGCCTTTTCTTCGAACTTGGCGAGCTGACGCTCGAAAAGCATATGTTCTTCCCAGAGGGCCTTGAGTTCAGAATCGGTTTCGCCGTACTGCTCGATGATCTTGAGATCACGTTCTTCCATGGGACAAACTCCATTGTTTTGGGGTTGCTTCAAAGCCGGCCGAGCCGGACTCCTCAGAAAAATACTACACGCCGGCGAGTTTCAGCCCCAGCTGCATGAGGGACTGCACGACGACGCCGTTCAACAGCTGAAGGGCGACCAGCACCACGATGGGCGAAAGGTCTATCCCGTTGACCATAACGAAGGGCATATGCTTGCGAACGCGGTACAGCACCGGTTCGGTAAGCGCCCTCAGCGTGCGCACTATGGCATTATACGGGTCGGGGTTCACCCACGAAAGGAAAGCCGCCACGATAATGACAAAGATATAAAGGTTTATCACCAAGCTCAGAAGCCCGGCAACAGTCGTCACGAGATTCGCAAAAACAAACATGGTTCCTCCGTGAAGAGCCTTCGTTTCTGAGTGTTGCCTGATTGAGCTTCGGATGCAAGCAAAAAATGCTTTTTTTGCTCACAAAATTAGCAAGCACAGCGCAGGCGCTTCACACCTTCGCGGAAAAGCACATCCATTTTGTCCGGAGGCAGCAGCTCCAGCACGGCGCCGACGCCGAAAACGGGATGTTCCACCAAGGTGCGGACGGGGAACTTGCCATTCATATTGTAGGGAACAGGCTGGGCGACGATGGAAGCCATGGCCTGGTTCCAGCGCTGTTCATTTTCCTCCAGCTTGAGCTGGGAGGCCTTCTCGGCCCTGGTAACGCGAGGTGCGGCCTTCTTCTCGGCGGCCTGCATGGCGATGCGCTCCACAGCCTTCTCGGCCTTCACCGTAGCATCAACAGCTTCGCTGCGATCGCGCCCGGCCTTCACACGGACCGTGGTCTCGGACTTGGGGCGGGGAGCGGCCGCAGGTGCGCTGTACTTGTGTACACTGCCGCAGGCGCGGCATTCGACTTTGATAGGCATGCCGTCGAGGCAGGCCATCACCACATGGCCAGTCACATCGCGGCAGCGGGAACAGCGGGCTTCGATGATCTGGCCAGTAATAAAGGAACTCATGGACGAAAACTCCAGATGGTTTTCGACGCGGGCCTCGCCCGCGCACGATCTTTTGGGCCTTATCCCCCCCCTTGCGGGGCAGACCTTGGGGTCTGAAATATCAGCGGGCCATTCGGGCGGCACCAGCCCTCATGGCGGCGATCTCTTCGCGGATGACGCGGGCGGCGGCGAGGGCCGCTTCCTGCTCACAGCGCGATTCCCAGGCGGCGACACGCCCTTCCAGTTCGCTCACATGCAGGCTGAGCTCGTCGATGGTCTCGACTATGGCCCGGCGCGCTTCCTCTTCTTCGGTAGGAATGGCAGGAAGCTCTTCCGCATCGGGAGCGGCTTCCTCGGAGGGGGCATACGCATCGAGAGGCAGAGCTTCTTCCGCAGGCCTTTCCTCTTCCGCAGGCACGGCTTCTTCCTCGCCTGCAGGCCGTCCTCCAGCATCAGCGTCAGACTCAGCCCCAGCGGGCATCCGGGCTTCTATCATACGGCTGACCATCTCTTCAAGTGCCAAACGCACATCTGCATCGCCGAGGAAGAGCGTAGAACACTCAGTGAGCTGTATCTGAAGATCTTCGACGCGGGCGGCAAGCTCGGCCCGGGCCTCCTCAGACGCGGCAAGGCGTTCCTGAAGGGACTGGACCTCGAGAGCGCGGTTCTCTTCCGCGGCGCAGAGAGAAGCACGGAGTTCGCCTGCCTCGTCAGCATGCTTCTTTTCAGCGGCCGCCATGCTGAACTGGAATGCTTCCATGAGAGCCTTACGCTGTTCGGCTTCGGCGGCAAGGCGTTCTTCGAAAGCCTGGACTTCCGCGGCATGGCTCTCTTCAAGGACGCGTATGCGCGCTTCGAGTTCAGAACTCAGCCGAAGGAAGGTCTCCTCCTCCACGAAGGACGGCACGGCAGGTTCTTCCTGCTTCACGTCTTCCACAGAGATATTCTCTTCCTTGGCGGGAGCAGGCTCACCGAAAAGTTCAGGCAAGCCGCATTCCTCCTGCTCTGCGCGGGGGGCTTCCACCGCGTCAGTCAATTCGAGCGGAGACTCCACCGCTTCCGTGAGTTCAAGGATCTCCCCGGAGGATTCGATATCCTCAAGCGCGAGTTCTATGATATCGTCTTCTTCCGGAGTACTGCCGGCAGGCACGATATCCACAAGTTCGAGTACCTCTTCCTCATGTTCGCGAGAAAAGGTTCTTTCTTCCATGATAGCCTCACAGTGCTGACGTGATGTGAGAACAAGATATACGACTGTCGACAAAAGGCAAGACGCCAAAAGGGCAAAAAAAAGCCTCCCATAAAGAGAGGCGTAGCGTCAGGACCTGACTTTGGCATCGCCTGCCCCGCCGGAAAGACGGAGCAGGCGGCAAAAGACTTATTCGGCCTTGGGATGGCAGGCAGAACCGGAGCAGCCGGTGAGCACCTGCTTCTTTTCAGGACGGGTCTTGATCACGTCGGTATGACAGCCGAGGCAGGAGTCAGCCACATGGCCGCGACCGAAGATCTTGCGGTCATGGACGATCTTGAAGTAGGCGTTTTCGGCATGCATGTCTTCAGGATCATGGCAGCCGGCGGTGCCGCACTTGAACTTAGGAGTGGTACCGGCAACCTTATGATGGCAAACGGCGCACTGCTTGTCATAGTCCACAGTGAGCGGAGGGAAGTGGGCAGGCATCTTGGTATGGCAGGCCGTGCAGTCCGCAGTGGTGTGGATGTTGTGGTCGAAGTAAACGGGCTTCTCCGTACGGTCCATCTTGATGGGGCCGGCGGGGATATGTGCAAACTGCGCGGCGGCTGCCGGCAGAGCCAAAGCGGCGACAAGAAGAGCGGCGGAGCCGATCGTCAGCAGCTTTTTCATGGGGGGACCTCCTCCTGGTCGATACTCAAAACCAAGCTCATCCTGACAGAGGCATGAGCATCATTACTCTACTTCATAAATCAAAATTATGTCAAGATAGTCTGCTTAATAATGACTTCTCTCACAAGCTCCCCTCAAACAGCTTTTTTCCATACGAAAAGAGCCGCCCGAAGGCGGCCCTTGAAACTTACTTCTGGAAAAGCTTTCCAAGAAGCGGGGAATTGAAGGTCTTTATCTCGGCCTTGGCGGCAAGCTGTTCGATATAGGTCTGATACAGCATGCCCATGCGGTCGTTCATCATCTGGGCGTTCACTTCGCCCTCGGCCATCTTCCATTCATCTTCGCTGGGAGACTGGACGGAAGCGAGACGGACAAGGACGGCGCCGTCCTGCACACGGAAGGCTTCTTCCATCCACTTGCCGCCGGGAACAGCGGCGAAAGCGGCCTTGCCGAGAGACTGCTCGGCAAGCAGGTCTTCAAGGTTGCCGTCGCGGCCGAAGGGTTCGGAAGTCTTCACTTCCATGCCTTCGCCGGGCATGCCGTCCTTGAAGGAAGCGCGAGCCTTGCGGGCGGCTTCGAGGGCGAGGTCGGAAGCCTTCTTCATGGTGAGGAAGTCCACGAGGAGAGTACGGACTTCTTCGAGGGGCTGAACGCCCTGGGGCTTGCTTTCCAGCACCTTGACGACGAGCAGGGCAGGACCGGCGGCCACGGGGGTATCGAAAACAGTACCGGCGGAAGCGGCCATGACGGCACGAGCATCGCTTTCGCGCAGGCCG
>JAZQMJ010000088.1:0-4581 GCA_045543435.1 Mailhella sp. | reverse complement strand
CAGAGAAGCGAGAGCCTGCTGGCGAAAAGCATGGGCTCGCCGCCCGTCAGCCACGGCTGGGCGGCGGCGAGTATTATCAGGGCGAGGGCCAGCCAGCCAAAGCGTTTCATGGCCGGAGGCGCTGGCTGTTCAGGGGCAGGGCGCGGCAGGAGCGAACGGCTTATGGTATAGGAGAGGAAGGCCAGAGGGCAGGAGAACGTGAGGCTCAGGTTGGCGGCGGCCATGCCTGCCATGGGGGCAGGGACGTTCATCCAGGTGAAGAGCGGGCGAGCTCCGGCCAGAAAGGCTATGGCGAAGAGCGCGAAGCTGAAGAGCGCGGAGCGCAGGCTTTCGCGTACGAGTTCGCGGGGCGTGCGGGAGAAGTCCGGCCAGGCGTGAAGGGCGGGAGGCAGGGCTATGGCGAGCGCGGAGACGGCGGCGAACATCATCCAGCCCGGACGCGGGCTGAGGCAGTCGTCGAGGCCGGCGAAGTCGGCGCAGACGAGCGTGAGCCAGCCCGCGGCAGGCACACAGAGCGCGGCAAGGACGAGCGCCGCCGCAAAGCGCAGGACTGTACTCATTCGTCGCCGGCCAGCCTCTTGAGCATGTCCTCCATGCCCACGATGCCGATGAGCTTTCCGTTATCTACCACGGGAAGCGAGTAGTAGCGCTTTTCGACGATGATGTCGGCTATCTCTTCGACGGAGGTCTGGGGAGTGATGGTGAAGGGATCAGGGGTCATGATCTCGCCCACAGTGGTGGCGGCCATGCGCTGGATGTCGCGGGAAAGCTGGCCCGGGATCTGCACGGGGATATAGCCGCCGAGGATGAGGAAGAAGCCGGGGGACTTCACCTTCTTGTCCATGGAGATGATGTCGGACTGGGTGAGCATGCCCACGAGCCTGCCTTCTTCCACGACGGGGAGGCCGTTGAAGTGGCCGTTGAGCAGGAGCTTCGCGGCTTCGCGCAGAGTGGTACCGGGAGTGACGGTGACGGGATCGGCAGTCATGATATCGGCGGCAGTGTTCATACGTCCTTCCTCGTTGAAAGGTGAGAGGATATACCTTATTAAAGGAAGAAAGGGCGGCCGTGTCAAGGCGAGGGCGATATTCTCATCGCGTCGCATCCGGGCAGACCTTTAATTTTGCGAGAAAAAAGCTTGCCAGCCGAAAGAAAAAGGCATATAACCACCCCTCGGATGTCCGAACAGGGCATCTATACACTTACCTGTATGGAACAAGTCGCCTGCCTTTCGAGGCGGCGCACCTGCACCGATAAGCGGGAACAGGTCGTTATGCCTGCAAGCATCATTCAGGAAGTGTGGCGTTCCGCCAAGGCGGAGCGGTCATTTTCCGGGCTTCCCGGAACCTGTTTGTGAAGCAGGCTTAATTCTTTGTCCCGTTCTATCGGAGGATACAAAATGTACGCTATTGTTGAAGTGCTCGGCAAGCAGTACCGCGTCCAGGAAGGCTGCAAGGTTGTGGTCGACCTCATGGACGCTGAAAAGGGCAGCGAAATCTCTCTTGACCGCGTGCTCATGATCGGCGGCGAAGCCGCTAAGATCGGCACCCCCGTGGTCGAAGGCGCCAAGGTGAACGCCACTGTTGTGGATCACATCCTCGGCGACAAGATCGTGGTGTTCAAGCACAAGCGCCGCAAGGCCGAACGCCGCACTCAGGGTCATCGTCAGCAGTACACTGTTCTTACTGTTACCGGTATCGTCGCCTAAGGGCGTACCGATTATTTGAAGGAGATTCACCATGGCACATAAGAAAGCAGGCGGCAGCTCCCGCAACGGTCGTGACAGTGAAGGTCAGCGCAGAGGCGTGAAGCGCTTCGGCGGTCAGCGCGTTCTCGCTGGCAACATCCTCGTCCGTCAGCTCGGCACCGTGGTCTTCCCCGGCGCCAACGTTGGCATGGGCCGCGACTACACCCTCTTCGCCAAGTGCGACGGCGTTGTGAAGTACGAAAAGTTCTTCCGCAAGCGTCGCGTGCTCAAGCGTGTGAGCATCGTTCCCGTCGAGGCATAATGCTTCATCGATAAGATCAGAAGGCGAGGAGGGCTTAGGCTCTTCTCGCCTTTTGCATATTTTTTCTCCCTTCTCTCCCCGCAAAGACTTGCCAAGCCGCTGGTCCGGGGGCTCCTCTCCCAACAGAAGGCCTTCCGGCCATAAGGATATCCCATGAAATTTGTTGACGAAGCTACCATACAGGTCAAGGCCGGCAAGGGCGGCAACGGCTGCGTGTCTTTCCGCCGTGAGAAGTTCGTGGCCAAGGGCGGCCCCGACGGCGGCAACGGCGGCGACGGCGGCAACGTGTACGCCCGCGCTTCCAACCGCCTCTACAGCCTCTACGACTTCCGCCTGAAGCGCATGTACGAAGCCCAGAACGGCCAGGGCGGCATGGGCAGCCAGTGCGACGGCCACAAGGGCGAAGACCTCATCATCGAACTGCCTTCCGGCACCCAGCTCTACGAGCGCACCGGCGAAGGCGAACAGCTCTTTGCCGATATCTCCGACCCTGAGAAGCTGGTGCTCCTCGCCGCTGGCGGCCGCGGCGGCAAGGGCAACGAACATTTCAAGTCTTCCACCATGCGCGCCCCCCGCTTCGCCCAGAAGGGCGAGCCCGGCGAAGAACGCAGCTTCCGCCTCGAACTGAAGATACTTGCCGACGCCGGCCTGCTGGGCCTGCCCAATGCCGGCAAGTCCACCTTCCTTTCCCGCGTGTCCGCCGCCCGCCCGAAGATCGCCGACTATCCCTTCACCACGCTGACCCCCAACCTCGGCGTGCTCATCGACGAATACGACCCTGACCAGCGCATGGTCATCGCCGACATCCCCGGTCTTATCGAAGGCGCCCATGCCGGCCTCGGCCTCGGCGACCGCTTCCTGCGCCATGTGGAGCGCACCCGCTTCCTCGTGCATATCCTGAGCATCGAAGACGTGGACATGGAAGCCGAGAACCCCTGGGAAGGCTTCGACCTCATCAACGACGAACTGGCCCAGTTCGACCCCGAACTCGCCATGCGCCGCCAGATCGAAGTGGTGAACAAGATAGACCTTCGCACCGAAGAAGAGCTGGAAGCCATGAAGGCCCGCGCCAAGGCCGACGGACGCGATATCCTTTTCGTGTCCGCCCGTGAGGAGATAGGCCTTGAAGAGCTGGTGGCCCGCATGTGGAAGCTCCGTGAAGAGCTCGACTACAACGACCCGTTCGTCCATTATCAGGAAGAAGTGGTCGTGGACGAAGAATTCCCCGAAATCGAAGTCATCTGGACGCGCGAATAATGGAAAGACGTGAGAGAACGCTGGCTTCGGCCCGCACCATCGTCGTGAAGGTAGGCAGTGCCGTGCTCACCACGAAGCAGGGCCTGCATCTTTCCGTTCTCTATAATCTCGTGGAACAGCTGGCCCGCCTTGCCGCGGCTGGTCATCGCGTATGCCTCGTGAGTTCCGGCGCTGTGGCCGCAGGCCGCACTGCCATCGCAGGCCGCGGATGCACGGTCGAGGGCGTTTCCGGCAAGCAGGCGCTGGCCGCCATCGGTCAGGGCCGCCTCATGCGCGAGTATGAGCACGCTTTCGCCGCTCAGGGCATGGTCTGCGCTCAGGTCCTGCTGACCCGTGACGACCTGAGGAGTCGCGGCCGTTTCCTGAATGCCCGCAACACGTTCATGAACCTGCTGGACTGGGGCGTCGTTCCCATCGTCAACGAGAACGACACTGTGGCCGTGCAGGAACTGAAGTTCGGCGACAACGACCAGCTGGCCAGCCTCCTGCTCAACCTCATCGAGGCCGACCTCTACATCAATCTCACCAGCGCCGACGGCGTTCTTGCCGCGAATCCTGAAACCGCCGCTCCCGGTGAGAAGATACCCTTCCTCGACACCATCGAGGATATCGAAAAGCTGGATATCGACGCCCTCTGCGGAGCCAAGACCAGCGTCGGCACCGGCGGCATGCAGTCCAAGCTCATGGCGGCCCGCCGCGCGGCCCAGCTCGGCGTTCCTACGCTCATCCTGCCCGGACGCCGCCCCCGCATCCTCGACCGCGCCTTTGCCGGTGTAGCTGTGGGCACCTGGGTCTGCCCCTGCGAACAGACGGTTTCCCGCCGCAAGTACTGGATGGCCTACCAGTCCGACCCGCAGGGCATCATCGCTGTGGACGGCGGTGCGGCCCGCGCTCTGGAAGAGAAGGGCAGTTCCCTGCTTCCGGGCGGCATCCTTTCTGTGGAAGGGACTTTCGAGCCCGGCGCCATGGTGCGCGTGGTCTGCGAAGGCCGCCAGATAGGCGTGGGGCTCATCAACTATTCTTCGGAAGACATAGCCCGCATCAAGGGACTGAAGCGTTCCGAGGTGGCTGAAGCCCTTGGCGACGCCCATTATCCCGAGGTCATACACCGGGATAACCTGCTCATCCACGCCGCCGTGTAGTGAAGCAGAAGGGAAAACGAAAAAGTTTTCATTTTTTTGCGAACCCCCCAAAAAAACGCTTGCCAAAGCGAGTGGTTTTCTATAGAAGAACACCTGTGCCCAGGTGGTGGAATTGGTAGACACACTATCTTGAGGTGGTAGCGCTGAATGGCGTGGGAGTTCGAGTCTCCCCC
>JAZQMJ010000087.1:0-2575 GCA_045543435.1 Mailhella sp. | reverse complement strand
CGCGGGCTCTGCACGGCCATACTGCTCTTCTGCAACGGCACGCTGTCCATACTCGGGCCTATCGAGAGCGCGGTGAACGGCAACAACACCTACCTTTTCACCAACGCCACGCTGGACTTCGTCACCTCCATGGTGCTGGCCTCCACCTACGGCATAGGCATCGCGCTTTCGGCGGCGGTGCTGTTCTGCTGGCAGGGCAGCCTCTACCTGCTCGGCCTGTGGCTGGGCTCGTTCATGCCCGGCGACCTGCTCACGGAAGTCTCCATCGTGGGCGGCCTGCTCATCGTGGTCTCGGGCGTGTCCATGCTCCGCATCAAGGACTGCCGCACGCTCAACATGCTCCCCTCGCTCTTCGTTTCCGCCGCGCTGTATTTCGTGGCGAAAGCCGTGATGTAGGGAAGATTGGATAAAGGATAGAAAGAAAGCCTCGGGTCTGATATGATCCCCATCAGGTGGACAAAGTAAGAAAGCCCTACTAGGCTGAACTTTGCAACCTGATGGGGATTTTGTATATCTGAAAGGAAATTCATAACTTATTCTCAAGAATTCAAAGAGGATGCGACACAACAGCATTTGCAGGGCGGCAAATCGTATCGACAGCTAACGCTTCCTTCTCCCAACCATTGACAGCCCTGCATGAACGGCCTACGATTAAACTCGCTGGAGGAGGAAGCATGAGTGAGCGAAAATATAAGATTGCGGATTATCTCGCCTCTTTCTGCGTGAATGTTGCCGCCATCGGTGCAGGCATTTCCCTTTACAAAGGAAATGACATCCTTATCATTGCCCTGTCGTTCACCACACTTTTTCTCGGCTACGCCATTTTAAGGAGGGCTTACAAATGAACGTTGGAACCCTTGGTGTCATCCTTATGATTATTTTCGTTGCTGTTGCCGGTTATATGGTGACCAACGAAAAATAGCCCCTAACATACACGAAAGGCCCCCGGTTTCCCGGAGGCCTTTTTTCATTCCTTCTTCATATAATTCCCAAACAATTCATGCACGAAGAGCTTCACGGCCTCCGCGCCCTCCCTGGCGTACCACTTGAGCGGGTGCGGCAGGAGCAGTGCCGCCGCGAGGGCCGCCACGAGGAGCACAGCCACGGCCTGCAGGAGCACGGCGACGGCCATGCAGGCCACAGCCACGGCGAGCACGGCGCAGAGGGCCACGGCAAGACCGCGCCGGGCGCGATGCAGGAAGCCGGGCTTCTCCGCCTCAGCGCCGGGAGCGCACGCTATCCGGGAATCTTCATTCATCACAGGGCCTTCCTGTGGGCGATGAGGTGCTGGAGCACGCCGCTCACGAACACGCCGCCCGCCGCCGTATGCACGGCGCGATTGCCCAGAGGCAGGGCCGCCAGCGAGGCGATGAGCGAAACCAGCATGGCGCGGTTCACAAATTTCGTCGTTCCGCGCCCGGTGAGGAGCTGGATCACTTCGTCCACAGGGGCGCAGACCTTGCAGGCCTTGCGGGGAGCGGCTTCGCCTTCGGCAGTTTCGGCGGCAGGGGCTTCCTCTTCGTTCAGGCCGGGAATGAAGGCCGCGCCCTGCTCCGCCAGCTCAAGGAGCTGTTCGCGGGTCAGCTTTTCCGCATCATAATAGATGAGCAGAGAACCGGTGACAGGGTTGGCCTGCACAGCGGTGATGCCGTCCACGCCGCCCACCACAGTACAGACGAGCTCGGCGGTGGCCTTGTCCTTCAGCGCAGGGTGGCGCAGACGGACGCGGCCGTCCACAAAACTGGTGATGCAGTCAACGATAGACATCAGCGACCTCCGAGGGTGGGACGCATGGCGTTCAGCGAAACGCCCAGCGTGGTGAGATTGTGGAGCACGGCGGAAAGGCCGGGCTGTATCATGCCGATGAGGCCGCCCGCGAGGAAGAGCGAGTTCAGGCCCATGGTGGCCACGAAATTGCCGTGTATGCGGCGCATGGTGCCGCGACCCAGTTCCAGCGCGGTGACGAGCTCGTTCAGCGAGCCGCCCATGAGCACAACGTCGGCCACTTCGCGGGCAAGGTCGGAGCCGTCGCGCAGGGTCACGCCCACGTCGGCGCAGGAGAGGGCCGGCGAGTCGTTGATGCCGTCGCCCAGCATGAGCACGGTGCGCCCGGCGTCCTTGAGTTCCTGCACCACGCGGGCCTTGTCTTCGGGCAGGACCTGGGAGCGGTACTCGGTGATGCCGAGGCTCCCGGCCACGGCGCGGGCGGTGCGCTCGTCGTCGCCGGTGAGCATCATGATGTGGGGCACGCCCATCTCGCGCAGGCGGGCGATGAGGGCCGCGCTCTCGGGGCGGACCGGGTCGCGCATGGCTATCATGCCTTCGAGCCTGCCCTCCACGGCGAGGTAAAGCAGGGAATAGCCCTGGCGGGCGAGGTCGGAAATGGTCTCTTCCATGCAGGAGACGTCCACGCCCTCGTCCTGGGAAATGTAGTGGCGGCTCCCGAGGAGCACGCGCTTGCCGCGCCACAGGGAAGCGATGCCGTGGGCCACGACGTACTCGACTTCGGCGTGTTCTTCGGCGTGCTGGAGGGCGCGCTCTTCGGCGCAGTGCACCACGGCCCTGGGCACGGGAT
>JAZQMJ010000086.1:0-8787 GCA_045543435.1 Mailhella sp. | reverse complement strand
ACGGCAAGGAACGCATCATCGTCATGGGCTGCTACGGCATCGGCGTCTCCCGCGTGGTGGCCGCCTGCATCGAGCAGAACTTCGACAATGACGGCATCAAGTTCCCGCCCCAGCTCGCTCCCTTCGACGTGCAGCTCGTCTGCCTCGACCCGAAGGACGCTGAAGTGGCCGGCAAGTGCGACATGATCGAAGCCTTCCTCGAAGGCATGGGCCTCGAATGCCTGTACGACGACCGCGAAGAACGCCCCGGCGTGAAGTTCAAGGACGCCGACCTCATCGGCCTGCCCGTGCAGATCACCGTGGGCGGCAAGGGCCTCAAGAACGGCATCATCGAAGTGAAGAACCGCCGCACCGGCGAAAAGTCCACCATCGACGCCGACAAGTTCGACATGATCTTCCCCTCCTACTACGACTCCATCCTCGAAAGCTGGAAGCGCTAGGATAGACTGGGAATGTTTGTCGGGGAGGGAAGGAACTTTTCTGAAGAAAAGCTTCCTTCCCTCCCCGAACCCCTCCCATCTTCCAAAGACTTTTAATTAATTCCCGAACTTCCTCCCCGCTCCCTTTCCCAAATGAAAGTCTTGGGAGGAGAGGGGGCTTGGGGGAGAACTCACCGTTCTACAGAACGGGGGTTCTCCCCCAAAACATATCTATCTCATGGACAGCATACTCAGTGTCAGGCAGGTGACGGAGAAGGTGAAGCAGGCCGTGGAGGTACGCTTCCCCTACGTCTGGGTGCAGGGCGAGGTGACGAACCTTTCCCGGCCGTCCTCCGGTCACGTCTACTTTTCACTGAAGGAAGGCGACTGCCTGCTCAACTGCGTATGGTTCCGGGGCCAGCAGAAGGACGAAGCCTTCGACCCGCTCACCGGCGAAGTCTGGGAAGACGGCCCGAGGCCCAGTGCCGCCCGCACCATGGCGAACGGGCAGACGCTGGTCTGCGCCGGGCATCTCACGGTGTACGGCGCACGCGGCCAGTACCAGATGGTGCTGGATTTCGCGCAGGCCGCAGGGCTCGGCCTCTGGCATCAGCAGTTCGAAGAACTGAAGCGCCGCCTTGCCGCCGAAGGCCTGTTCGATGCCGGACGCAAGCGCCCCATCCCGCGCGAACCGAAGCGCGTGGCGGTGGTCACGGCTCCCACGGGCGCGGCCATACGCGACTTCATCCGCATCGCCGGGGAACGCGGCCTCGGCTCCGAGATACGCATCTACCCCACGCCGGTGCAGGGCGAAGACGCCCCGCCCCGCATCGCTGAAGCGCTCCGTCAGGCCGGGAGCGACGGCTGGGCCGAAGTCATCGTGCTCATCCGAGGCGGCGGCTCCGTGCAGGATCTCTGGGCCTTCAACGACGAACGCGTGGCCCGCGCCGTCCATGCCTCGCCCCTCCCTGTGCTCGCAGGCATAGGCCACGAGATAGACCACAGCATCGCCGATTTCACGGCCGATTTTTCCGCGGCCACGCCCAGCCACACGGCTCAGCTCCTGTGGCAGGAACGCCGCGTTTTCGAACAGTATGTGGACGGCCTGGAACTCGCCCTCATGCAGGCCATGGAACGCAGGCTGGAACAGTTTTCCGCCAAGGTCGAACAGGCAGGCCGGGCCCTCGCCCTGCTATCCCCCCTGGAAAAGCTCCGACTGCAGACGGAACGGCTGGACAGCCTCCAGCGTCGCATGGAGTCCACGCTGACCGCGCATATCGAGCATGAAGCCCAGCTTCTGGAACGCCTTGCCCTGCGGCTGGAGAACGCCGGGGAACATCGCCTCCGCATGGTCGAGCAGGCTCTGGAGCGCGCCTCTTCTCCGCTGGATCAGCTCGGCAGGATGGTCGGGCTGGCTCAGGAGCATGAACTCTCCCGGCTGGAACTGAAGCTGCGCGCCCTCGACCCCTATGAACCGCTGAAGCGCGGCTACGCCATGGCTCTTGCCGAGGACGGCACCTTCCTGCGCTCCGTGGAACAGACCGCCCCCGGCCAGAAAGTCATCGTGGAGCTGTCGGACGGCCGCCTCGCCGCTGTCGTCAGCAAAGTCGAACGCAAAGGGGCCGACGCATGAAAAAGCTCGTTTTCTGCCTTCTCTTCCTGTTCTGCGCCTTCACGGCTTCCTCCGCCGCGGAATTCTCCGTTCCCGGCAAAGTGAGCCAGGGCCACGCCTTCCCTGTATCCGTTCAGGACGACGCTCCCTTCACCGCCATTTTCCGCTGGCGCGGCGAAGCGCTGAAGGTCAAAGCCGTGAAAAACGGCTCGGGCTGGAAAGCCGAGATGCTTCTGGCCATGCCCATCGACGCCGTGAAGGAAGAGGTGCTTTCCATCGAACTCCCCGAGGAACAGCAGGACATCATCGTCGCCCCGCTCAAGGTGAAGTGGCACGAAAGCCTGCTCAAGGTCGCACCCAAGTACGTCCAGCCGCCTGCCAAGGCTATGAAGCAGATAGAGCGCGACCGGAAGCGCTCACGCAAGGCCCTTGCCTCGCGTACGGAAAAACGCTGGGAACTCCCCATCGCCCGTCCTGTGCCGGGCGGCATCACCAGCGCCTTCGGCGGACGCCGCGTGTTCAACGGCCAGCCCCGCGCCCCGCACAAGGGCACGGATATGCGCTGTGCGGAAGGCACACCTGTGAAAGCGGCCTGCGCAGGCACTGTCCTCCTTGCGGAAAGCACCTATTTCGGCGGCAACACTGTCTATGTGGACCACGGGCAGGGCGTGATAAGCACCTATTCCCATCTTTCCGCCTTTGACGTGAAGGCAGGAGACAGCGTAAGAAAGGGGCAGACCATAGGCCGTTCCGGCTCTACCGGGCGCGTCACAGGCCCGCACCTGCATTTCGGATTCCTGGTGCAGGGCGTTGCTGTGGACGCCATGCCCCTCCTTTCCTCGCCGCCGGACTTCACAGGCGGCCCTTCACGCAGTATATTCGACCAGACCAAGGCCTCGAAGCCCCGGAGCGCTCGATGAAAAAGAAAGAACCCTCATTCGAAGAAAGGCTGGCACGCCTGCAGGCCATAGTGGCTTCGCTGGAAAGCGGCAATGCTCCGCTGGCCGAAAGCGTGGCCCTGTATAAAGAAGGCATAGCCCATGCCGCCGCCTGCCGCGAACAGCTCGAACGCGCCAGGCACGATATCAAAGTATGTTCCGAAGGAGCGGTCGCGCCCTTCGAAATGTCTGAAGAAGACGAATAGAAAGCAGGAGCTTCCATGTCCGCCGAACTCCGTGAAATGGTGGAAGGCTATCTCGCCTCCTCCTTCCTCGAAAGCGATATCCCTGTCCGCCTCTCCGAGGCCATGCGCTACAGCCTCCTTGCCGGGGGCAAGCGTCTGCGTCCTGTGCTCTGCCTTGCCGTGGCCCGCGCCTGCGCCCCGGAACGCGCCGATGAACTGACCCGCGCCATACTGCCCTTTGCCGCCGGCCTGGAGATGATCCACACCTATTCCCTCATCCACGACGACCTGCCCGCCATGGATGACGACGACCTGCGCCGCGGCAAGCCTACCTGCCACAAGGCCTTCGACGAAGCCACCGCCATACTCGCGGGCGACGCCCTGCTCACCAACGCCTTCAGCCACATGGCCAAGGCCGAAGTCCCGGCCCAGCCCCTTCTGGAAGCCGTGCGCCTCACTGCCGAGGCCGCCGGCGCGGCAGGCATGGTGGGCGGCCAGGTGCTGGATCTTGCAGGCGAAGGCCAGAAGCTTTCCCTCGAGGAGCTCCGCGTGCTCAATGCCAAGAAGACCGGCGCCCTGCTCTTCAATGCCTGCGAATGCGGCGCCGTGCTGGCCGGAGCTTCCCCCGCCATGCGCGAAGCGGCCCGCACCTACGGCGCAGAATTGGGCATTGCGTTTCAGATAACCGATGATATACTGGACGTCGTTGGCGACGAGGCTATCGTGGGCAAGGAAGTGCGCCACGATGCCGAAAGCGACAAGGCCACCTGGCCTTCCCTCATCGGTCTCGAAGCCTCCATCGAGCTGGCCCGCAAGCACTGCGCCGCCGCCGAAGCCGCCCTTGAAGGCCTTTTCTCCGGCCCCGATGCCGAATTCCTCCGTGAAGCGGCCCGCAAACTCGTCAACAGAACTCACTGAGCCGCACACAGAGGTACCATGTCCGACACGCCGCTCCTCTCCAGCCTCGCCCTGCCCGGGGATATCAAACGCCTTTCGCTTGACCAGAAGCAGGCCTTGGCGCAGGAACTGCGTTCGACCATCATCCGTACTGTCACGGCCAACGGCGGGCACCTCGCTCCTTCTCTCGGCGTGGTGGAGCTCACTCTCGCCCTGCTCTCCTCCTTCGACGCCTCCCGCGACTCCATAGTCTGGGACGTCGGCCATCAGAGCTATCCGTGGAAACTGCTCACCGGACGAGCAGATCGATTCTCGACCCTGCGCCGCTACGGGGGCCTTTCCGGCTTCCCCAACCGCAATGAGAGCCCCTACGACAGCTTCGGCGTCGGCCACGCCTCCACGTCCATCTCTGCCGCCCTCGGCATGGCCGCCGCGCGCGACCTCGCCGGAGGCAAAGAACACGTCGTAGCCGTCATCGGCGACGGCGCGCTCTCCGGCGGCATAGCTTTCGAAGCCCTGAACCAGGCGGGCGGCATGGGCAAGCGCCTCATCGTCATCCTCAACGACAACAAGATGTCCATCTCCGAGAACACGGGCGCTCTCTCGCGCTTCCTCAGCCGCAACCTTTCCCGCGGCACTGTGATGAACATCAAGCAGCATGTGGCCCGGGTGCTCTCCCGCCTGCCCGGCGGCGACTCCGTGCTCGACATCATCAAGAAGGGCGAAGTCAGCTTCAAGTCCTTCTTCACGCCGGGCATGCTCTTCGAAGCCTTCCAGTTCAACTACATCGGCCCCATCAACGGGCACGACATCGAACAGCTCGAGAAGCATCTCGAAGCCGCCAAGAAGCTCGACATGCCCGTACTCCTGCACATCCGCACCCGCAAGGGCAAGGGATATGTGCCCGCCGAGAACGACCCTTCGCATTTCCACGGCATCTCGGCCTCCGTGCCGGACGAAGTTCCCGTCCCTCCCCAGCCCAATGGCTGGAAGCCTTCCGGCCCCGGCTTCAGCAAGGCTTTCGGCCAGGCCCTCTGCGATCTCGCCGAAAGCGACAGGCGCATCTTCGCCATCACCGCGGCCATGCCGGAAGGTACGGGCCTTGAGCCGTTCCACAAGCGTTTCCCTGAACGTTTCGCCGACGTCGGCATCTGCGAAGAACACGCGGTCACCTTTGCCGCCGGCCTCGCCGCCAGAGGCTACCGCCCCGTGGTGGCCATCTACTCCACCTTCATGCAGAGGGCGTACGACCAGATCATCCACGATGTCTGCCTGCAGCACCTGCCCGTCACGCTCTGCCTCGACCGCGCAGGCCTCGTCGGCGAAGACGGCCCCACGCATCACGGCGCTTTCGACCTTTCGTGGCTCCGCACAGTGCCTAACCTCGCCATAGCCGCCCCGCGCGATGAAGACTCCCTGCGCGACGCCCTCAAGGCCGCCCTCGCTCTGGACGGCCCGGTGGCCCTGCGCTATCCGCGCGGCTCCGGCCGCCGCATCGACGCTTCGCTCTACTCCCGCGCTGCGTCCCTGCGCCTTCCCGAAGGCCCCCAGCCTTACGAACCCGGGCGCGGCGAGCTCATACTCGAGGGCGACAGCCGCGTCTGCATCATCGCGGCAGGCCAGCGCGTCCTTCCCTGCGCGGAAGCCGCCCTCGCCACGGCGGAGAAGACGGGCAGGCTCGCCAGCGTATTCGATGCCCGCTGGGTGAAGCCCCTGCCGGAAGAGCAGATCCTCGCCCTTGCCGAAGAGCACGACGCCCTCCTGCTCGTGGAGGAAAACAGCCTCATGGGCGGCTTCTCTTCGGCCGTGCTGGAACTGCTGGCCGACCGCGACATACTGGGCCGCCTCAAGGTGCGCCGCCTCGGCCTGCCCGACCGCTTCATCCCGCACGGGCCTGTGCGCCGCCTGCGCGACGACGTGCGCCTCAACGTGCCCGGCATTTCCGCCGCGCTCGAAGAACTCTTCTCCCAGACGGCCTGAGCCTGTCTGACCAACGGATGACCTTATGGCCGCCAGAAGAAAAAGCTCCAAAAAGAAAGGCCGCAGCGCCACCCGCTTCGGCCTTGAGATACTCGCCGTCTGCATCCTGCTCGTGATCTCCGCCTATGTGGGCGACTGGGGCGACAGCAAGCCCCAGCCCAAGCCTGCCGCCACAAAGGTGGAAAAGAAGCAGGAGGCGAAAAAGAGTTCCGGAAAATCCGTGCAGGCCGCCTCTGCCGGGAAGTCCAACCCCGCTCTGGACAAGAACGAATACGTCCTCGCCCAGCTCTCCGACGGCGACAGCTTCGAACTCGAAGATGCCAAGAAGCGCAGGGTCAAGGTGCGCCTCTACGGCGTGGACGCCCCGGAGGGCAGCCAGAACTTCGGCAATGCCTCCCGCAACAATCTCCGCAAGCTCATCAAGGGCAAAAAGCTCCTTATCCGCACCATGTATAAGGACCAGTACCAGCGTTCCGTGGCCATAGTTTACCTCAGCCAGGACGGCAGGCCCGACGAGCTTTCCATCAACCAGCGTCAGGTGCAGTCCGGCATGGCCTGGGTCTATGACCATTACTGCACCAGCGCGGTGTGCAATACCTGGAAGCTGGAAGAAGCCATGGCCCAGAAGCAGAGGCTCGGCCTGTGGAGCGATGCCGAACCCACGCCCCCGTGGCAGTGGAGAAGGGCCAATCCCCGCAAATAGCTCACTTTTCACCAAAGGCCCGTCACAATGCTTGACGGGCCTTGTTTTATCTGCCTATCCTTGATTTTCTGCCAACAACGCCCGGGCCTTCCGGCTGAGGGCGAAAACACTGCATAGAGGCGACTGTGAACAGAATCGTCATATCCGTCATCGGACGCGACTGCCCCGGCGTGGTCTACGCCATAACTGACGCGCTGGCCAAGGAAAAGTGCAACGTCGAACAGCTGAGTCAGACCATCCTGAAGGGCCAGTTCGCCTCCATCGTCATCATTTCCGCCCCCGAAGGCGTGACTGAAGAACAGGTCCAGAGAGTGGTGAGCCTCAGCCTCGAAGCGCGCGACATGGACCTCACCGTGGCGGCCCGCTATTTCGAAGTGGAGACCTTCGACAGCGGCGAAGAGACCGAACCCTTCGTGGTCACGGTCAACGGCTCCGACCAGGCTGAGATCATCGCCATGTTCTCCGGCATCTTCGCCGAGCAGAAGGTGAACATCGAAAACCTGAAGGCCCTCCGTACCAACGACGAATGTGTGCTGGTCTTCGAAGTGGCCCTGCCCATGTCCATCAACCGCAACGCCTTCCGCCAGATGCTCCAGGCCAAGGCCCGCAGTGTGGGCCTGTCCATCAGCATCCAGCACGAGAACATCTTCGAAGCCATTCACCGTGTGCCGATAGTCTAATCAAAAGGTATTTCCCATGCTTACTGAACGCGAAGTACTCAGTACCCTCAATATGCTCCGCAACGAACACCTCGATGTTCGTACTGTTACCCTCGGCATCAGCCTCTTCGACTGCGTCAGCCACGACTTCGACGTGTTCTCCTACAAGGTGCGCGCCAAGATCGCCAAGTACGCCGCCCATCTGGTGGAGACCTGCAACGAAGTGGGCGCCCGCTACGGCATCCCCGTGGTGAACAAGCGCATCAGCATCAGCCCCATGGCCGTCGTCGGCGCAGGCTTCAACCGCGACCAGATGGTGCGCGCCTGCCAGATGCTCGATGAAGCGGCCAAGGACGCCGGCGTGGACTTCCTCGGCGGCTTCGGCGCCCTCGTGGAAAAGGGCATGACCCCCGGCGACATCGCCCTCATCGAAGCCCTTCCCGAAGCCCTCGCCACCACGGACCGCATCTGCTCCTCCATCAACGTGGCCTCCTCCAAGGCCGGCATCAACATGGACGCCGTGGCCCTCATGGGCCGCCAGATCCTCAAAGTGGCCGACGCCACCAAGGACCGCGACGGCATCGGCTGCGCCAAGCTGGTGGTCTTCGCCAATATCCCGCAGGACGTGCCCTTCATGGCCGGCGCCTACCTCGGCATCGGCGAGCCCGACGTGGTCATCAACGTGGGCGTTTCCGGCCCCGGCGTGGTGAAGAAGGCCATCGACCGCGCCAAGGAGACCCACAGCCAGCTCACCCTGAGCGACGTGGCCGAAGTCATCAAGTCCACCGCCTACAAGGTGACCCGCGTGGGCGAACTCATCGGCAAGGAAGTGGCGGACCGCATGAACCTGCCCTTCGGCGTGGCCGACCTTTCCCTCGCCCCCACTCCCGCCGTGGGCGACTCCGTGGGCGAGATCTTCCAAAGCGTGGGCCTTTCCTCCATCGGCGCTCCCGGCTCCACCGCCGTGCTCGCCATGCTCAACGACGCCGTGAAGAAGGGCGGCGTGTTCGCCTCCTCCCATGTGGGCGGCCTCTCCGGCGCCTTCATCCCCGTGTCTGAAGACTCCAGCATCGAAGCCGCGGCCAACTGCGGCGCGCTGACCATGGAAAAGCTCGAAGCCATGACCAGCGTCTGCTCCGTGGGCCTGGACATGATCGCCATCCCCGGCGACACTCCCGCCTCCACCATCTCCGGCCTCATCGCTGACGAAATGGCCATCGGCATGATCAACACCAAGACCACCGCCGTGCGCGTCATCCCCGTTCCCGGCAAGAGCGTCGGCGACACCGCCGTGTTCGGCGGCCTGCTCGGCAAGGCCAAGATCATCCCCGTCCATACCGGCGACGCCTCCCCCTTCATCAACCTCGGCGGCCGCCTCCCCGCCCAGCCGGCGG
>JAZQMJ010000085.1:0-1787 GCA_045543435.1 Mailhella sp. | reverse complement strand
TGATGTTGTCTTCCTAAGACCGCTTGGCCTCCGACTTGTTCCACCACGGGGTGGCGGCGCTTGGCGTTGCCGGGCATCATGACGTACTTGGCGATGTTCTTCTCGTAGGCCTTGGGCGTGAAGTCGGCGCGGGGGCTTTCTTCGACGAGGCTCTGGGAATGGGCCACGCGGGTGCACATCTTGAGGAGAACGGGGGTGTCGAACTGTTCGGATATCTCGAAGGCGGCCTTGGTGAAGGCGAGGGCTTCGGCGGAATCCGAAGGTTCGAGCATGGGAGCCTTGGAAGACTTGGCGTAGTGGCGGGAATCCTGCTCGTTCTGGGAGCTGTGCATGCCGGCGTCGTCGGCAACGCCGATGACCATGCCGCCGTTCACACCGGTGTAGGTGAGGGTGAAGAGCGGGTCGGCGGCCACGTTGAGGCCGACGTGCTTCATGCCGCAGAAGGAGCGGCGTCCGGCGAGGGAAGCGCCGAAGGCGGATTCGGCGGCGACTTTCTCGTTGGGGGCCCATTCGGCGTATATGTCGTCATAGGTGGCGGCGTACTCGGTTATCTCGGTGCTGGGAGTGCCGGGATAGCTCGAAACGAAGGAGCATCCGGCCTCGTACAGGCCGCGAGCCACGGCTTCGTTGCCAAGCATGAGTCGTTTCATGGTGCAGTCCTTTGGGATGAGGCTGAGGTATATTGCGGTGCGGGGATGGTGTAAAGTTTGACTGGTCTAATGCTGGCCGAAGAAGGCAGATGGACTAGCCCGTGATCTGACCTTCCACGAGGCGGCCGGCGCAGTACTTCCTGCGCAGGGCGGGCTTTTCGATCTTGCCCGTGGGGTTGCGCGGGATGCTGTCGAAGATGATGCGGCGCGGGCGCTTGTAGCGGGGCAGGGCTTCGCAGAATTCGTTGAGGGCTTCCTCGGTGCAGGTGAAGCCTTCCTTGAGTTCCACGATGGCCACGGCTATTTCGCCGAGGCGCGGTTCGGGCATGCCGATGACGGCCACGTCCTTGATGGCGTCGTGGGCGCGCATGAAGTTCTCTATCTGCACGGGGTAGATGTTCTCGCCGCCGGAGATGACCACGTCCTTCTTGCGGCCCACGAGGTAGATGAAGCCGTCTTCGTCCACACGGGCCATGTCGCCGGTGTAGAGCCAGCCGTTCTTGATGCTGCCGTTCGTGGCTTCCTCGTTCTTGTAGTAGCAGAGCATGACGCCGGGGCCGCGCACGATGAGTTCGCCCACGTCTTCGCCTTCCACGTCGTTGCCGTCCTCGACCACGATGCGGGTCTCCCACAGGTGGCCGGCCTTGCCGATGGCGCCCACCTTGTGCAGGTTGTCCATGCCGAGGTGTACGCAGCCGGGGCCGATGGATTCGGAGAGGCCGTAGTTCGTGTCGTACTTGTGGTTGGGGAAGTAGCCGAGCCAGCGGCGGATGAGGCTGGGCGGCACGGGCTGTGCGCCGATGTGCATGAGGCGCCACTGGTCGAGGTAGTAGTGGGAAAGGTCGATGCGGCCGGAATCCACGGCGTCGAGCAGGTCCTGCGCCCACGGCACGAGCAGCCACACTATGGTGCATTTCTCTTCGGTGACGGCGCGCAGTATCCATTCCGGCTTCACGCCGCGCAGGAGCACGGCCTTGGAGCAGGAGAGCAGGGAGCCGAACCAGTGCATCTTCGCGCCGGTGTGGTAGAGCGGGGGGATGCAGAGGAAGACGTCGTCGTGCTTCTGCTCGTGGTGGGCGGCTTCGGTGCGGCAGGAATTCACCAGGGCGCGGTGCGCGTGGAGTATGGCCTTGGGGA
>JAZQMJ010000084.1:0-5501 GCA_045543435.1 Mailhella sp. | reverse complement strand
CTGGGCATGGCCCACGTCCACGGCATAGACGCGGCTCGCGCCATGCTGGAGCAGGCAGTCGGTGAAGCCGCCGGTGGAAGCGCCCGCATCGAGGCAGACGAGGCCGGCCACGTCCAGCTTGTAGTGTTCGATGGCGGTGAGGAGCTTGTACGCGCCCCGGCTCACGAAGCGTTCCACGCCCACGAGCTGGAACTGCGTGGTTATCTTGTAGGGGTGGCCCGGTTTCTGGACCACGACGGGCTGGCGTTCGGGATGCTC
The DNA here is from genome assembly GCA_045543435.1 of Mailhella sp. GTDB lineage: Bacteria > Desulfobacterota > Desulfovibrionia > Desulfovibrionales > Desulfovibrionaceae > Mailhella. The sequence goes on along the minus strand of JAZQMJ010000084.1, from coordinate 5,243 downwards.
CTCATCGAATATGGCGACTTTGCCTGCCATGATGAGGCGGCGGGCCTGTTCCTTGCTCTCGGCAAGTCCCTGGTCGAAAACGAGCTGGTCGGCACGGGTCTTGGCTATCATAGTGCATTCCTCCGCTTTCTTTTGTAGCGGCTGGGCCTTGGGAAGGCAAGAAGGAAGAGCATGCGGGCATGAAAAAAGGCCGCCGGGAAAACCCAGCGGCCTTGGAAAGCTCTAGCTTCGCCTGTTAGGCGTTGCCTTCCTGTTCGGCGGCGAACTTGGCGCCGGCTTCAGGATCGAGTTCGCCTTCCCACTTGGAGACCACGATGGCGCCGGTGGCGTCGCCGAGGACGTTCATGGTGGTACGGGCCATGTCCATCACGCGGTCGATACCGGCGATGATGGCGATGCCTTCGAGCGGGATGCCCACCTGGGTGAACACGATGGTGCTCATGATGAGGCCGGCGCCGGGCACGCCCACGGAACCGATGGAGGCGAGGATACCGGTGGCGAGCACCTGGAACTGCTTATCGAAGGGCATGGGGATACCGTAGATCTCGGCCACGAAAATGGCGACCACGCCCATGTACACGGCGGTGCCGTCCATGTTGATGGTGTTGCCGAGGGGCAGGGAGAAGGAGGCCACGGGCTTGGAGGCGCCGAGCTTCTGGCACTGGATGAGGTTGGTGGCCAGGGCGGCGGCGGAGGAGCAGGTGGTGAAGGCGATCATCAGGGGAGCGGACAGCAGCTTGAAGAAGTGGCCGACGGTGATGCCAGAAACACGCACGAGGGGCAGGTAGCACACGAGCACATGCACGAGGCAGGCCACATACATGACGCCGATGACCTTGATGAGGGGCAGCAGCACGTCGGCACCGTGCTTGGACACGGTGAAGGCGATGAGGCCGAACACGCCGACGGGGGCGTAGATCATGACCATGTTGGTGACCTTGATCATGGTTTCAGCGGCGCCGTCGAAGAAGGCGTACACGGTCTTGCCGCGTTCGCCAACGGCGGAGAGGCCGAAGCCGAACAGCATGGCGAAGAAGATGACCTGGAGCATGTTGCCCTTGCCCATGGCGTCGATGGGGTTCAGGGGGATGATGTTCAGGAACACGTCGACCATCTTGGGAGGAGTGGCAGACTTGGCCTTGAGGCCTTCAGTAGCGATGTTGAGGCCTTCGCCGGGGTTGAAGATATTGGCGAAGACGAGGCCGAGCACAACGGCCACGGCGGTGGTGCCGAAGTAGTAGATGAGGGTCTTGGAGGCAACGCGGCCGAGCTTGTTGATGTCACCAACGGAGGCGGAACCGGCGACGATGGTGCAGAGCACCAGCGGCACGACGACCATGCGGATGAGGTTGATGAACAGCTGGCCGAGAGGCTTGAAGGTGCTGCCCATGTCGGGGGCGACCATACCGGCGACGATGCCGAGTGCCATACCTATTGCCATCTGGGTAGGCAGGCTGATGCGAGCTTTCATGTGAACTCCTCGGATGGACCTGAGGCATCTTGAAGACGCCTGAGGCTGAGATTAGACAAAAAACTTCCCGCAGCCGTTTGCTCCATGCCGAGGGTCGTTGCCTTACAAAGTGTACGATTTTGAGAAAATCGAGAAAACAATAACATGGTTACACATCTCTTTCCATAGAAACAGCGTTCCTGTCAAGGAGGAGCGGGAAAAAGAAGGGGGCAATGTCGACATTTTCTTTCCTTTCCGGTGGCCAGTCTGTTATAAAAGCGTTTGCAGGAACGGCGTCTTTAGGGCATAGTCCCCCCATCCGAAACCTCAAACCGTGTGCTTGAACACCACGTAAAAAACAAGATATGAAAAACACTTCCGTTTCTTCGGCCTTCATGCTGCTGGGCATACTGTTCTGCACCTGCCTCATCGTCTCCAACCTCATGGCCGCGAAGATCTTCGTGGTCGGCGACATCACGCTTTCTGCGGCAGTCCTGCTTTTTCCCGTCTCGTATATCCTGAACGACTGCATCGCCGAGGTCTGGGGCTACCGAAAGGCCCGCTTCATCATCTGGACAGGCTTCGCCATCAACTTCCTCGTCATGGGCGTGTTCCAGCTGGCCGTTCTCCTCCCCCCCTCCCCGCACTGGGAGGGCGCACCTCACTTCGACTACATCTTCGGCCTTGCCCCCCGCCTTGCCGCGGCGAGCTTCATAGCCTTCCTCGCCGGCTCTCTGGTGAACGCCTATGTCATGAGCCGCATGAAGCTGGCCACGAAGGGCAGGCACTTCTCCCTGCGTGCCGTGGCCTCCACCCTTCTGGGCGAGGGCGTGGATTCGCTCATCTTCTTCCCCTGCGCCTATTTCGGCCTCCTTCCCATGAAGGAGATGCTCATCGTCCTGGTGGGCGAGGTACTGCTCAAGGTGATGTACGAGATTGCCGTGCTTCCGCTCACCCGCCGTGTGGTGAATTATGTGAAGCGCGTGGAAGGCGTGGACGTTTTCGACGAGAACATTTCCTACAATCCTCTTAAAATAAGCGACCTGGGCTAGGAGCTGACATGGCCGACCGTACCCTCGACCCCCTTACCCATCTTGGCAGCCGCCAGACCGAATACCGCAAGGACTACGCTCCCGAAGTGCTGGAAGCCTTCGAGAACAAGCACCCGGAGCATGACTACTGGGTGCGCTTCAACTGCCCGGAATTCACCAGCCTCTGCCCCATCACCGGCCAGCCGGACTTCGCCGAGATACGCATCCAGTACATCCCGGATGTGAAGATGGTGGAGAGCAAGAGCCTCAAGCTCTACCTGTTCAGCTTCCGCGACCACGGCGACTTCCACGAGGACTGCGTGAACATCATCATGAAGGACCTCATCCGCCTCATGGATCCCCGCTACATCGAGGTGACGGGCATCTTCACGCCTCGCGGCGGCATTGCCATATGGCCCTACTGCAACTACGGCCGCCCCGGCACCAAGTATGAGAAGATGGCCGAATACCGCCTCATGAACCATGACATGCAGGGCTGAGCCCGAGAACGCCATGCTTCTTTCCCCCTCTTTCTGCCTGAACGACCTTGCTCCCAAGGATGCCCGCATGGCCCTCGAGACTGTGCGCTTTGCCGAAGAAGAGCTGAAGCTGGCCGGCAAGTCCGGCCTGCACGGGGCGCGCATTCTCGTGGCTTTTTCCGGCGGGGCGGATTCCACGGCCCTGCTGGTGCTGGCCTGCGCCCTTCGCGATCAGCTGGGCATGGATATCCATGCCGCGCATCTCGACCACGGCCTGCGGGAAGAGAGCAGGGCGGAAGCCGAGGCCTCCCGTGCGTTCTGCGAGAAGCTCGGCGTGCCTTTCCACACGAAACGGGAGGACGTGCATGCCCTTGCCGAGGAATGGGGATGCGGCATCGAAGAAGCCGGGCGGCGCGCCCGCTACGCCTTTTTGGAAGAGTGCCGGGGGAGCATCGAGGCTTCGTGGGTCGTCACTGCTCACCACAGCGGCGACCTTGCCGAGGATGTCATCATGCGCCTCACGCGCGGGGCGGCTTGGCCGGGCCTTGGCGGCATGCGTGCCGTGGTGGAGGAAGCTCCTGCGCCGCATCGCGCCGGGCGCCGCATACTTCGCCCCCTGCTCATGCTGGACAAGCAGCAGCTCACAGGCATGCTGGAGCGTCTTGGCGTGGAGTGGATAGAAGATTCCAGCAATCAGAGCCGCGAATGGAAGCGCAACCGTGTGCGCAACGACATCATGCCGCTCCTGCTGGCCGAGAACCCTTCCTTTAATGAAGGCGTACGCCGCCTGTGGCGCAATGCCCGCGAGGACGAACGCTGGTGGGAAGGCCGCCTCGAAGCCGCCCTGGAAGTGCAGGGTGAAGGCGAGGAACGCAGGATACGCATCTCCTCCACATCCTTGGACGGGCTGAGCCGCATGGGGCGTCTGCGCGTGATGGCGGAAGCCGTGAAGCGCATGGAGCGCGGGCAGGCCCGGGCTGACACGCTGGAGAACATGGATGACGCATGGCAGTACCGCCGCTTCCCCCGCCGCTTCTCCTTCGCCGGCTGGCTGAAGGCGGAAGTCACGGCCCGCGGCATACTGTTCTTCCTGGCGCCGGGCCGATGAGGGGCGGAAGTCTTTCATCGCCGTACACTCTTTGTAAGACTATGCAAGAAACAGGATTTTGCCGGGAAAACGCCGTGAGACTCCTGTTTTAATGCAGTCAACCTATAGTATTCACTGAATAAAATATTCTTGCGAAACCTTGCGGGCGCGTTTTTTCCGCAAAAAGCGGCTTTTGCCTTAATCTTGCCAGATGGTATAAGGTGCCTATCTGACGAACAGAGAAAAAGCCCGGCTTTCCAGTTTCGCGTGAGGAGTTCGACCATGCCGCTTTACGACTTTGAATGCAGAAAATGCCAGCACACCTTCGAAGATCTGGCCTTCGACGATGACGATGTCGTCGTCTGCCCCAAGTGCGGTTCTGAGGAAACGGCCCGTCTCGTGTCCGCTCCCAGCCCCCTTGCCACCGGCGCCTTCCCCTTCAAGATAGGCCCCCGCCCGGCATGGATGAACGATAAGCGCCTCAACCGCAACGCTCCCTGCCACGGCAACTGCGGCTCCTGCGGCAGTTCCGGCGGCAGCACCGGCGGAAGCGCGGAATAAAGTTTCCTGATATCGCGCCGGGTAAGCATGTTTACAATTGGCGCACAAGCGATTCCCATTGTATGAAACAAGGGAGTCTTCCTTTCCTGTACCCTGAAAACGGCGTTTTCCGCCGAGCAATCCTTTCCTGCAAGGAGTTACCATTATGTGCATGATGAACGTGATGAACGGCTTCCTGAAGAAAACGGCGCTGGCCGTCACCGGTCTGGTCTTTCTGGCAACGTCCGCGACTGCGGCCGAACTTCCCAACTTCGTCCCGCTGGTGAAGAAGGCCGGCCCTGCCGTGGTGAACATCAGCACCGAACGCGAAGTGGCCAGCCCCGTCATGGATATGTTCGATATCCCCGGCATGGAACGCTTCTTCGAACAGTTCGGCATGCCCTTCGGCCGCATGCAGCCCAACCGCCCCGCCCCCAAGCAGAAAAGCACCTCTCTGGGCACCGGCTTCATCATCTCTGCCGACGGCTATATCGTCACTAACAGAAGTCGGATCGTAGCCATGTCGTTCTGTGAGCCAAGGAGTTGAAAAATGATGTTGTCTTCCTAAGACCGCTTGGCCTCCGACTTAAGCAGAAAAGCACCTCTCTGGGCACCGGCTTCATCATCTCTGCCGACGGCTATATCGTCACTAACAG
>JAZQMJ010000083.1:0-7885 GCA_045543435.1 Mailhella sp. | reverse complement strand
TTATCCAAAGCAGGAACGTGCGCCGGGCGTCTAGCTGTACTTCAGAAGATACTACAGGAAGAACTTCTGGATGTAGCCCTGAGCCAGGATGATGATCATCACCACAGGGAGGATCTTGGTAAGGTAGAAGCGAAGGGCCTTCGGGAACTTCAGGCCGTCACCTTCGTCTGCTTCTGCCACGAAGTTATCCCAGCCCCAGCCGTAACGGGAGCAGCAGAAGAGGCAGTAGATGAGAGAGCCGATAGGCAGGAGGTTGTTGCTGATGATGAAGTCTTCAAGGTCCATGATGCAGGAGCCTTCACCAAGGGGCTGTATCCACGACCATTCGCTGAAGCCGAGGATGCAGGGCAGGGTGAGAATGGTGAGAAGGACACCGTTGAACACGACAGCCTTCTTTCTTTCCCAGCCGTGGTTGTCGATGAAGTAGGAAATGATGTTCTCCAGAACGGCGATGACAGTCGTGAGGGCCGCCGCGCTCATGAAGATGAAGAACAGCGTACCCAGGACACGGCCGAAAGCCATTTCGTTGAAAACGTTGGGCAGGGTGATGAAAATGAGGCCCGGGCCGGCGTTGGGAGTGACGCCGAAGGCGAAGCAGGCAGGGAAGATGATAAGGCCGGCAGTGATAGCCACGAAGGTATCGAGGGAAACGATGAATATGGATTCCTTCGTAAGCGTGTTGCTCTTATTCAGGTAAGAGCCGAAAATACACATGGAGCCGATGCCGATGGACAGCGTGAAGAAGGCCTGGTTCATGGCATCGTTGATGAGAGAAAGGATGCCGGCATCCCACGCACGCTGGAAGTCGGGCACAAGATAGAACTTGAGGCCTTCGGCGGCACCGGGAAGAGAGATGGCATACACGGCAAGACCGATCATGATGAAAAGCAGACCGGCCATCATGAACTTCACCACACGTTCCACGCCCTTCTGCAGCCCCATGGAGCATACATAGAAACCAACGAAGGAAACTATCAGCGTCCAGAAAAGCATGAGCCAGGGGTTGGCCAGCATGCCGGTGAACACATTGGGAACCTGATCCGCCGGGATGGAAAGGTTACCGGTCAGCGTAGCGAAGGTATAATAGAGCATCCAGCCGGCAACAGGCATGTAGAACATCATGAGGACATAGCTGCCGATGGGGCTGAACCAGCCGAACCAGTGCCATTTCGTCCCAGCGGGCTCAAGGACGGAAAATGCCTTGGACATATTGCGGCGGGAAGCGCGGCCCACGGAAAATTCCATGATGAGGATGGGCAGGCCCATGAAAAGAAGGAACAGGAGATACACGGCAAGGAACACCGCGCCGCCATATTTACCGGTGATGAAAGGGAAACGCCATACGTTGCCGAGGCCGATGGCACAACCTGCGGAAAGGAGCAGGAAGCCGAGTCTGCTGGCGAGATGTTCGCGCTGAGCCATATGTTTCTCCTTGGAGAGAAGCTTTTTTCGTCTGGGACGAAAGTAAAAAATGATGCGCCTGCTGAAAAGCCGGATAGACCTCAGCTTTCAGAACGCAGGAAGGGCCTTAGAAAAATTTCTGGATATATCCCTGAACGAAGATGAACAGGAACACTGCGGGCAGTATCCAGGAAAGATAGAAACGAAGGAACTTGGGGAACTTCAGCCCCGTACCGGTATCGGCCTCAGCTACAAAGCTGTCCCAGCCCCAGCCGTAGCGATGACAGCAGAAAAGCATGAACATGAAAGAGCCGAGAGGCAGGATATTGTTGCTGATGATGAAGTCCTCAAGGTCGAGTACGCAGGTGCCCGGGCCAAGCGGTTCAAAGCCGGACCATACGTTGAATCCGAGTATGCAGGGCAGGGTACAGAGCGTGAGGGCCACGAAATTGACCAGAGTGGCCTTCCTGCGCGACCAGCCGAAGCCGTCCATGAAATACGCGATGATGTTCTCGATGACGGCAATGACTGTGGTAAGAGCGGCAGCACTCATGAAGATGAAGAACAGCGTACCCCAGACCTGACCGCCGGACATATTATTGAAAATGTTCGGCAGTGTGATGAAAATGAGGCCGGGGCCGGCATTGGGAGTGACCCCGAAGGCAAAGCAGGCAGGGAAGATGATAAGTCCGGCAGTGAGCGCCACGAAGGTATCGAGAGATACCACGAGCACCGATTCCTGCGTCAGCGACTTATCCTTCTTAAGATAGCTGCCGAATATGCACATGCCGCCCATGCCTACGCTCAGGGTGAAGAAGGCCTGATTCATGGCATCGTTCACGAGAGACATGAAACCAGCATCCAGAGCGCGGCTGAAATCAGGAAGCAGGTAGAAGGCCAGCCCCTTGGATGCGCCGGGAAGCGTGCAGGAATAGAAGGCAAGGCCGACCATGATGAAGAGAAGGCCCAGCATCATGTATTTGACCACGCGCTCAACGCCCTTCTGCAGACCCTGCCCGCATACGAAGAAGCACAGGGCAGAGACCACGAAAGTCCAGAAGAACATGGTCAGAGGAGAAGCCAGCATGCCGCCGAACATGGCGGGCACCTGATCGGCAGGAACAGAAAGACTGCCGCTCATGGTCATCCATACATAGTTCAGCATCCAGCCCGCTATGGGCATGTAGAACATCATGAGGATGAAAGAGCCGAGAGGACTGAAAATGCCGAACTTATGCCACCAGCTCCCTTCCGGTTCCAGCTTCTTCAGGGCATGGGCCATGTTGCGCTGGGTAGCGCGGCCCACGGAAAATTCCATCACGAGGACAGGCAGGCCCACGAAAAGCAGGAAGAGAAGATAGACGCCAAGGAATACGGCGCCGCCGTATTTACCAGTGATATAGGGAAAACGCCAAACGTTGCCGAGACCTATCGCACAGCCTGCGGAAAGAAGGATGAAGCCGAGTCGGCTGGCGAGCTGCTCGCGCTGAGCCATAAAATCTACCTCTAGAGCATATTCTTTGCCGTTTTTGTATAAAATAAAAATTAAGCTATCGGCAAGCCTAAAAAACAAGCATTTTCAAGGCCCGCAGTACTTTTTCCCTATGTGCCCGGCTTGCACCTGCTCCTTCCCTGTACTAACCTTGTCCCGCATTATTTCCTTCATGGAAAAGGTATGGACAGACATAGCAGAAAATACTGGGTACTCTGGGAAAACCGTGTACTCCTGGGACTAGAAGGATGCCTTATCGGTGCCGCCGCGGCCTGCGTCATATGCAGTTTCCGCCTCTGCATGGATACCGCCTACCCGCACATCATGCACTGGCTCTCCGGCTGGCAGGAACGCTGGTGGACAGCCCTGGTCTGGATGCTGACGCTCATCGCGGCCGCCCGCTTCCTCGGCTGGATGGTGAAAAAGGTCCCTCTCATCTCCGGCAGCGGCATCCCTCAGACGGAACTCATCGTTCTGGGCAAACTCCATATCTCACGCCATGAATGGCTGAAAATTCTGCCTGCCAAATTCATCGGCTGCCTCGTATCCACGCTGGGCGGCCTCTCGCTCGGCCGTGAAGGCCCCTGCATACAGATGGGCGCCGCAACGGCCGCACTGGTCAGCGGACTGTGGGAACGCTTCACCTTTTCCGGGCATATCCACATAGCCGCCGGAGCGGCGGCAGGCATGGCGGCGGCCTTCGGTTCTCCCATAGCAGGCGTATTCTTCGTCTTTGAGGAAATGCGAGCCCGCTTCACCAAGGGCGGCCTGCTCGTGGTGGCCTGTGCCGTCACAGTCTCCGAACTCGTCACCCAGTTCGTGTTCGGTTTCGGCCTCATCTTCCCCTTCGAACATTTCATGCCTCTGCCGCTCATGCAGTCGTGGCTGTACCCGGTCATGGGACTTGTCATGGGAGCGACAGGCGTAGCCTACAACAAGGCTCTGCTCGGCACGAAAAACTTCGAAGCCCGGCATACGCCTCTCTCGCAGGACTGGCGCATACTGCCCCCGCTTCTGGCGGCCTTCGTGCTGGCCTTCCTATTCCCCTGCGTCCTTGGCGGCGGCGAACATCTGGTGAAGGAACTCAACGAACTTGCAGGCTCTCCTCTTTCCCTTCTGAAGTTCCTCCTCCTGCTCGGCTTCATAAAAATATCGTTCGCCCTGTTCAGCTATACCGGCAACGTTCCGGGCGGCATACTCATGCCCATGCTGTGCATAGGCGCCGTTCTCGGAGCCTTGAGCGGCCAGGCCCTGCTTGCCGCTGGACTCATACAGCCCGAACACTGGCAGACTTTCATCGTGTACGGCATGGTGGGCTTCTTCGTCTCCATGGTGCGCGTGCCGCTCACCGGCACAGCCCTCGTCCTTGAAATGTCCGGAGCCCTGTTCTGCCTGCCGGGCGCGGCCCTCGTCGCACTCACCGCCTTCTGGACGGCGAACGCCATGAAATGCCCGCCGGTCTATGATTCCCTGCGGGCGGCCATCGTCGTTTCCCGCCGAAAAAAATAAAAACTAAAAACATCAAAAGGCCGTGCTCACGAAGAACACGGCCTTTTTCCATTAAAAGTCTTTTGAAGATGGGAGAGGGTGCAGGGGGAGGGAAGGAAGCTTTTCTTCAGAAAGTTCCTTCCCTCCCCCTGCATAACTCACTTATTCAGCCTCTTCCTCACCGCTGTCAGCAACGGTATCGAAGCCGACGACGCTGGCACCGTCGTCGAGGCGGACGAGGCGTACGCCCATGGTAGCGCGGCCCACGGAGCGGACTTCATCCACGCTGAGGCGGATGATCTTGTTCGTGGAGGTCAGCAGGATGAGGGAGTCGTTATCGGTGACAGGCATGGCGCCGATGACTTCGCCGGTCTTCGGGGAGACCTTGAAGTTGATGAGACCGATGCCGCCGCGGCTCTGCATGCGGTAGAGGTCTATCTTGGTGCGCTTGCCGTAGCCGAGAGCGGAAACAGTCATGATCATGGTGGAATTGTCGCCGTCCTTCACAGTGACGCAGGCCACCACGCGGTCGCCGCGACGCAGGCCGATGCCCTTCACGCCGGAGGCACTGCGGCCCATGGGACGGACATCGGGCATGGCGAAGCGGATAGCCATGCCGTGAGCAGTAGCGATGACCACATGATCGGAATCCGTCACTTCACGCACGGCGATGAGTTCGTCGTCTTCCTTCAGGCCAAGGGCTATCATGCCGCTCTTGCGGCAGCGGGCGTAGAGGGAAGCGCTGGAACGCTTGACCATGCCCTGCTTGGTGGTGAAGAGGAAGTACTTATCTTCATCGAAGCCGCGCACAGTGAGGGCGTTGGCCACCCATTCATCCTTCTCGAGGGGGAGGAGGTTGGCCAGGTGCTGTCCCTTGGCGGTACGGCTGCCTTCAGGAACCTGATGCACCTTGAGCTGATGCATGCGGCCCTTGTTGGTGAAGAGCAGGAGATACTGATGGTTCGTGGTGGTCAGGAATTCCTGCACGAAATCATCTTCAGCAGTATGCAGACCGGCTATGCCCTTGCCGCCGCGCTTCTGCTGGTGATAGTTGCCCAGCGTGGTGCGCTTGATGTAGCCGCGGCGGGACAGGGTGACGACAACGTCTTCATCGGGGATGAGATCCTCGATGTCGATGCCGCCAAGCTCATCCATGACCACTTCGGTACGGCGGGGAGTGGCGTAGGTATCCTTGATGTACTTGGTCTCGTCGCGGAGCACGCCGCGAAGGACGTTGCCGTCTTCAAGGATGGAGGTCAGGTAGGCGATGAGCTTCTCGAGTTCACGGAACTCTTCGAGCAGCTTGTCGCGCTCAAGGCCGGTGAGGCGCTGGAGGCGCATGTCGAGGATGCTCTGGGCCTGCACGTCGGTGAAGCCGTAGCGGTCCATGAGGCCGGTCTTTGCTTCCTGAGGCGTAGCGGAGGCGCGGATGAGGGCAACGATCTCGTCGATGATGTCCAGAGCCTTGAGAAGGCCTTCCACGATGTGGGCGCGGGCCTGAGCCTTGTCGAGGTCGAAACGGGTACGGCGGATGACCACTTCGCGACGATGGTCGAGGAAGCAGACGAGAGCCGAACGCAGGTTGAGCTGCTGAGGCTTGTTGTCCACCACGGCCAGCATATTGATGCCGAAGGAGGTCTCCAGAGGCGTATACTTGTACAGGCCGTTGATGACCAGTTCGGGAATAGTGCCGCGCTTGAGGTCGAGGATGATGCGGATGCCCTTCTTGTCGGAAAGGTCGCGCAGGTCGGTCACGCCTTCGAGCTTGCGGTCGTTGACGAGGGCCGCGATCTTTTCCACCAGAGAGGACTTGTTGAGGGCGTAGGGGATCTCGCGGATGACCACGGACTGCTGGCCCTTCTTGCGCTCTTCCACTTCCACGCGGCCGCGCATCTTCACCACGCCGCGACCGGTGCGGTAGGCATCGAGCAGGCCCTGACCGGCATAGTCGAAGCCGGCCGTGGGGAAGTCCGGGCCCTTCACGAGGTCGATGAGGTCGTCCACAGTGCAGTTGGGCTCGTCGATGAGGCGGAGCAGGGCGTCGCAGAGTTCGCCGAGGTTATGCGGCGGGATATTGGTGGCCATGCCCACGGCGATACCGGAGGAGCCGTTGAGCAGGAGGTTCGGCACCTTGGTGGGAAGGACGGCGGGTTCCTGTTCCGAACCATCGTAGTTCGGGCGGAAATCGACAGTCTTCTTTTCGATGTCGTTCAGGAATTCGGAAGCCAGCTTGGACATGCGCACTTCGGTGTAACGCATGGCGGCGGCGGAGTCGCCGTCGATGGAGCCGAAGTTGCCCTGGCCGTCTTCCAGAGGATCGCGCATGTTGAAGTCCTGGGCCATGCGGACCAGGGCATCGTACACGGCGGAGTCGCCATGGGGATGATATTTACCGATAACGTCGCCGACGACGCGGGCGCTCTTCTTGGTCGGACGATTGTAGGTATTGGCCATCTGCGACTGGGCGAAGAGGATGCGGCGATGCACGGGCTTGAGGCCGTCGCGCGCATCGGGGATGGCTCGGCCGATGATGACGCTGAGCGAGTAGGCCAGATAGGACTGACGCAGCTCTTTTTCTATATCAACTCTGAGTTCTGCCACTGTAGTTGTCCTTTAGCTTTTCGCTTAGATATCGAGATCGTCGATAGCCGAGAGCGCGTTGCGGATGATGAAGTCGCGGCGCAGGTCGGCACGATCGCCCATGAGCTCTTCGATGGTATCGGAGGCGGCCTGAGCGTCTTCGATGCTCACCTGCAGGAGAACGCGCTTCTCGGGGTTCATGGTGGTCATCTCCAGCTGTTCCGGGTTCATTTCGCCCAGACCTTTGTAACGCTGGATGTTGAAGCCCTTGCGGGCCTCGGCATAGGCGCTTTCGCGAAGCTCGAAGCAGTCCTTCACTTCGCGGCCGGATTCGGAGCTGGCAATCTTCACCGGGAACTCGCCGCAGGCTTCGCCTATGGTGGTCCACATCTGGCGGGCATGGCGGTACATGCGGGACTGGAAGTATTCCACGGCAAGACGGGTGCGATGGCCGCTCTTGTTCTCGAAGACCACGAAGACGCGCTCATCTTCCTCCTGCTTCTCCACTTCACGCCAGGCCTCGTAGCCCTGCTCCTTCATCCAGGAGCAGAAAGACTCAGGGAGACCTTCAGCCATGAGTTCAGGATTCATGGTCTCGCTGAAGCTCAGGAAGGAGAGGAAGAGTTCGCGGGAAATGGCGGAGTTCTCAGCCTCAGCCACGCACTTCTCAAGGTCGTCGATGTTCTTGAGCAGGGCGATGAGGTCGGAACCGCGATAGACCCGGCCGTCGGAAACGGTGACGGAAACGCCGTCGGAAAGACGCTGGAGCAGGAACTCGTCGAGCTCGGCGTCGTCCTTCAGGAACTTGATGGTGGTGCTGCCCTTCTTGATGCCGTAGAGAGGAGGCTGGGCGATGTAGAGATGGCCGTCCTCGATGAGCTTGGGATAGTAGCGGAAGAAGAAGGTGAGCATGAGCGTGCAGAT
>JAZQMJ010000082.1:0-2258 GCA_045543435.1 Mailhella sp. | reverse complement strand
AGCGCAGAGTTGACAGTACGGGGTTGGGAGCGGTCTGGCCAAGGGCGCAGAGCGAAGAGGTACGCATGGTCTGAGCCAGACGTTCCAGAGTTTCGATGTCGCCGTCCTTGCCCTCACCGGCGCAGATGCGTTCAAGGATTTCCAGCATGCGCTTGGAGCCTTCACGGCAGGGAGTACACTTGCCGCAGGATTCCGCCTGCGTGAAGGTGAGGAAGAAGCGGGCGAGGTCGACCATACAGGTGTCTTCGTCCACCACCACGAGACCGCCGGAGCCCATCATGGCGCCGGCCGCGGTGAGGGAGTCGTAGTCCACAGGATTGTCGAGCAGTTCCTTGGGCAGGCAGGCGCCGGAGGGGCCGCCGATCTGCACGGCCTTGAACTTCTTGTGGTCCTTGATGCCGCCGCAGATGTCGAAGATGATGTGGCGCATGGAAACGCCCATGGGGATCTCGACGAGGCCGGTGTTGTTCACCTTGCCGGTAACGGCGAAGATCTTGGTGCCCGGGGACTTTTCGGTGCCGTCCTGGCGGTATTCTTCAGCGCCGACCTTGATGATGTGGCCGATGGTGGCCAGGGTTTCCACATTGTTGAGGACAGTGGGCTTTTCCCACAGGCCCTGCTTGGCGGGGAAGGGAGGACGCACGCGGGGCATGCCGCGCTTGCCTCCGATGGAGCGCATGAGGGCGGTCCCTTCGCCGCACACGAAGGCGCCGGCGCCCTGCTTGATCTTCAGGTGGAAGGAGAAGTTGGTGCCGAGGATGTTGTCGCCGATGAGGCCGAGGGCTTCAGCCTGAGCAAGGGCGATGCCGAGGCGCTTGATGGCCAGCGGATATTCGGCGCGGACGTACACATAGCCTTCGGTAGCGCCGGTGGCCCATGCGCCGATGAGCATGCCTTCGATGACGGCGTTCGGGTCGCCTTCGAGGATGGAGCGGTCCATGAACGCGCCGGGGTCGCCTTCGTCAGCGTTGCAGAGCATGTACTTGGGTTCGGCAGGTTCGGAAGCCATGAACTTCCACTTCATGCCGGTGGGGAAGCCAGCGCCGCCGCGGCCGCGGAGGCCGGACTTGAGCACTTCGTCCAGAGTGGCCTGGCGGCCCATGGAGAGAGCCTTGGCAAGGCCCTGGTAGCCGCCGTTGGCGATGAATTCGAAGATGTTCTCGGGGTCGATGCGGCCGCAGTTATGCAGCACGACACGCTTCTGCAGGTTGTAGAAGAGCACGTCGCGGTAGCTGGGGCGGGGAGCGTTGTCGTTCTCATCCTTGAAGTGCAGGCGTTCGACGGCCTTGCCTTCGATGATGGTGGAAACGATGATCTCATCGGCGTCTTCAGGAGTCACGCGGACGTAGAAGAGGCCGCCGGGGTAGCAGATGACCAGCGGGCCGACTTCGCAGAAGCCGTGGCAGCCGGTGACGATGATCTCGACCTTGTCATGAAGGCCGTGGGCGTCGATGGAGGCCTGCAGGGCGTCCTTCACAGCGCCGCAGCCGGAAGACTGGCAGCCGGTGCCGCCGCAGATGAGGATCTGATGCTTGGCTTCGTTGGGCTTGCGGTCGTAGTGGCGCAGGCTGACGAGATCCTGAGCCTTGGCCTGCAGCTTGGTGAGAGCGGCGGGGGAAGTGAGGCGTTTCAGTTCGAGCATATCGTCCTCTCCTTTAGTCCAGATAGCTGTCGAGGATACCGGGGATGTCGGCGGGAGTCAGACGACCATGGGTATTGTCGTTGATCATCATGACGGGGGCGAGGCCGCAGGCGCCGAGGCAGGCGACAGTCTCGATGGTGAAGTTAAGGTCGGGCGTAGTCTCGCCGGCCTTGACGCCGAGGTGCTTGCTCACGGCTTCGAGTATGGTTTTTGCGCCGCGCACATGGCAGGCAGTGCCCTGACAGATGCGGATGATGTTCTTGCCGCGGGGGGTCAGGTGGAACTGGGCGTAGAAGGTGACGACGCCGAACACTTCGGCAACGGGGATATTGAGTTCGGAAGCGATGGCTTCGAGAACAGCCTGAGGAAGGTAGCCGTAAACATCCTGAGCGTGCTGCAGAACGGGGATGAGGGCTCCCTTGGGGTTCTGCTTATAGGGGGCAAGGATGTCCATCAGCGGAGCAAGGTCGATGGGGTTGCTCGAGCAGTTGCAAGACATATTAGGTATCCTCCTGATACGAACCTAAACGTTCAAAGAATCACTAGCACAGGCATGGGATTAAATCTAGTCCTTTTCAGGACTTTGGAGAAACCTCGCCCCTGAGTGTACGAGCTT
>JAZQMJ010000081.1:0-9439 GCA_045543435.1 Mailhella sp. | reverse complement strand
GCTGTCGGCCTCCTGCTCGGCATACATCCGCACGTTTCCATGCCGCTCTTCGGCCTTGGCGTAGGCCTCGTCATCATGTTCATGCAGAGGTACAGCGCCCTGCCCTCGGACACTGTCATCGGCGTGGTCTTCTCTGCCGTGGTGGCCGCAGGCCTTGCCGTTGTCAGCCGCGACAATACCATAGCCCGCGACCTCCAGCAGTTCCTCTACGGCGACATCCTCACCATGACGGAAAACGACATCTGCTGGCTCATCCTGCTCTTCGGGGCTTTCCTGCTCTTCCAGGTCTTCGCCTTCAACCGCCTGCTCTACGCGGGCACCAGCGGCATCATCGCCCGTGCGCACCGCATACGCGTTGCCCTTTACGAATACTGCTTCGCCGCCCTTCTTGCGCTTGTGGTGATGTTCTCCGTGTGGGGCGTGGGCGTGCTCCTCGTCACCGCCATGCTCATCGTGCCTGCCGCCTGCGCCCGCAACCTCGCCCAGACTGCAGGCAGCATGTTCTGGTGGGCCATCCTGGTAAGCCTCAGCTCCTCCGTGGCAGGCCTCGCCCTCTCCGTCCAGCCGTGGATGGGTACGGCCACCGGCGCCACCATAATACTCGTGTCCTGCGCATGGTTCGTGGTGAGCATCGTGGTCTCTGCCGCCAGGAACGAAAGCCGCCTGTAGAAATTTCAGCAGACAAGAAACGCCGGGAGTACGAACTTCCGGCGTTTTTTATCACGCGCCATCGAAGAGAACACTTGATGTTTCTGTGCGCCGCGCTAGTGTATCCGTAAACAAAATATCGCCAGACAGGAGAGATAACTGTGGGACATCATCATATGCTGGAAAAGCAGTCCGCGTACGCACGCATGATAGAAAGGCTGAACCGCTTCCCTCAGGGCGCACCGGAATCCGAAACGCTCTATTCCATCCTCAAGATGCTTTTCACGGAAAAGGAAGCCGGGCTCGTTGCGCAGATGCCCATAAAGCCTTTCACCGCGAAGGACGCCGCCAATATCTGGAAGATGTCCGAATCCGAAGCCCGCAGGATACTCGACGACCTTGCCGGGCGCGCCATGCTCGTCGACCTCGAGGTCAAGGGCGAACAGCGTTTCTGCCTGCCCCCTCCCATGGCCGGTTTCTTTGAATTCACCATGATGCGCGTCCGGAACGACATCGACCAGAAGACGCTCACCGAACTCTTCCATCAGTATATCATCGTGGAAGAAGACTTCATGCGCGAGCTCTTCGTCACGGGCGACACCGGCCTCGGCCGAGTCTTCGTTCAGGAACCCACGGTGAAAGAGCCCTACGCCATGGAGATACTGGACTGGGAACGCGCCACGCACGTCATCGAAACCGCCACGCATCGCGGCATAAGCATGTGCTACTGCCGCCACAAGAAATGGCATCAGGGCGAAGCCTGCGATGCCCCCATGGACATCTGCATGTCCTTCAACTCCACGGCCCACTCCCTCGTGAAGCACGGCCATGCCCGCGAGGTGAGCAAGTCGGAATGCCTCGAACTCCTGCATCAGGCGTGGGAACATAATCTCGTGCAGTTCGGCGAGAACGTGCGCGAAGGCGTGAACTTCATCTGCAACTGCTGCGGCTGCTGCTGTGAAGCCCTCGGCGCAGTGAAGCGCTTCCAGATGACGCAGACCCTCCACTCCAACTTCATCATGCAGATAAACGAGGACGCCTGCGTGAAGTGCGGCCGCTGCGCCCAGATATGCCCGGTGGACGCGCTCAAGCTGGTGAAGGACGAAAACGGCAGACGCATCGACTTCAACGCTGAGATATGCCTCGGCTGCGGCGTATGCACGCGCGGCTGCAACCACGGAGCCATGACGCTCGTCCCCCGCCCGGACCGCGCCATCACCCCCCTGAACACGGCCCACCGCGTGGTGCTCATGGCCGCCGAACGCGGCACCCTGCAGGACCTCATCTTCGACAACCGCATGCTCTTCAGCCACCGCCTCCTTGCCGGCCTCCTGGGCGCCATACTCAAGATGCCGGCAGTGAAGCGCAATCTCGCCCAGAAACAGCTCAAGTCCCGCTTCATCGAACGCATGATGGCGAACATGTAGCATTCTGGAAAAGCTCACGAAAAAGGCGTCGCTCCGCACAGGGACGACGCCTTTTCTTCTGGACTTGGATGAGCCGCTCGAACGTCAGCCCAGCTTCTTCAGGTACCAGTCCACAGTCTTCAGGATGCCGCTCTCGAAATCCTCGTCCGGCTTCCAGCCAAGCTCTGTCACTATCTTGGTCGGGTCGATGGCGTAGCGGCGGTCGTGGCCCGGGCGGTCGGAAACGAAGGTCATGAGTTCGGCGTACTTCTTCCCGCCGTCGCGAGGGCGGAGCTCGTCGAGTATCCCGCAGACTGTGTTCAGGATCTGGATATTGTCGCGTTCGTTGTGGCCGCCGATATTGTAGGTCTCGCCGGAGCGGCCCTTGTGGAACACGAGGTCTATGGCCTTGCAGTGGTCGATAACGTAGAGCCAGTCGCGGACGTTCGAGCCGTTGCCGTAGACCGGGATAGGCTGTTCCGCGAGGCACTTGGAGATGATGACGGGGATGAACTTCTCGAAATGCTGTTTCGGGCCGTAGTTGTTGGAACAGTTCGAGGTGGTCACGTTCATGCCGTAGGTATGGTGGTAGGCGCGGACGATGAAGTCAGAACCCGCCTTGCTGGCTGAGTACGGGCTGTTGGGGGCGTAGGGAGTGGTCTCGGAGAAGAAGCCGGTCTCGCCCAGACTGCCGTACACCTCATCCGTGGAGATATGATGGAAGCGGCAGCTTTCATATCCGGGCTTGCATCTGCCGGGCGCTTCCATCCAGTGGCGGCGGGCCGTTTCGATGAGCACGAACGTGCCCATGTAGTTGCTCTCCATGAAGGCGCGGGGCCCCTTGATGGAATTGTCCACATGGCTCTCGGCGGCGAAGTGGATGACGCCGCGGATATCGTGCTCCGCGAACAGGCGTTCGATAAGGCCTTCGTCGCAGATATCGCCCTGAACGAAGGTGTAGTTGGGCCAGCCCTCGCATTCGGCAACGTTGGCAAGGTCGCCCGCATAGGTGAGCTTATCGAGGTTGATAACGTGGTATTCCGAGTACTTTTCGCAGAAGTACGGAACGAAGTTGGATCCTATGAATCCGGCGCCGCCGGTGACGAGGATGGATATCATGAACGTCTCTCTCGTTATGTGTGCATGCCCATTCTACAGGTTCGACTCATTAAGAAAAGCCTGAATCTGCTTCAGCGCAGCTTTTTCCCTTCGATAAAGGAACTTATATTTTTTGCGCATTTTTCCCGCTGAAACTAATGAAAGGAGCTTGTATTTATATTTATTGATGAACAGCTCCTTCAAGTTCTTATTCGATATCGTATTGCTCTCCATCCATGAACAGCATTCATCGGAATAGGGATCGTCAAAATAGTCATAGACGTCAGAACGCATCCTGAACATCTTCCTGTGCTTTTTCTCTATCTTCCTGCCGTTAGCGTAGTAGGCATACTTGTAAACCAGCTTCCCCAGCTCTTTCTGCCCTGCCTCATCCAGCCAGCTTTCATAGAGTTCGCTCAGCTCCCAGACGGGATCGCCGGGCTTGGCATGGAGCGCGAGCATGACTCTGTGGGCCCCGGAATCGAAGCCCGTGAAATGGAAGAAGCGAAGCGGACGCCCATTGACGGACCAGCCTTCACGCTGTGAGCCCGTCACCTTCCTGTGGGAAAGGTTCCAGGTTGCCACGTTGTATTCCGGCAGATGGATGATCTTTATGAACTCGAACAGGCCGGGAGCTATGTCGCCCCACTTCTGGTCGGTGAACATGCCGTTCGGGATATCGTCGTAGCAGTAGCCCATCAGCCTGTCGTTCCACCAGCGGAGGAAGCGCATGCCGTCCGCGTCGCTTTTCACGGCCAGAAATCCGAAATTGTACACGCCGTATTTCAGGGCGCAGAGCTCATCGTCCACGATGCCCCTCGGCGTCGTGGCCGGAGCCGTGCTGTGCGGAGTGAACAGCACGCTGTTCTCATCCAGCATATCGCTGATGGGCGCAAGGGAATCGAACACCCCGATATCCGGATCGAGATAGACCAGCCTGTCCAGTCCCAGCTCGCGGATGATGCGTATGGCCGCCGCGCCTTTCACGGCCGTACACAGCTCCACGACATCATGCAGGAAGGTCCATTTACGGAAGTTCTCGACTTCGATGATATCTTCGATGTTCCATATATAGTCGAAGTCCTCCTGCTCTATATCGAATCCTGCGGGCAGGTCGTCCGATATCACGAGATGCATCACGGCATCTTCATTGTGCTTCTTCAATGTTTTTGCCAGCACCCTGGCCTTCGGTATATAGCATGCCGTCACACTGGTGAAAAAATGCATGTCAGACTCCGCCTTTCAGTTTATCCATGAACGCAGATATGGAGGAACAGATATCCTCCAGCCTGGTCCTGTCCAGTACCAGCCCCTTCTCATAGGTACTCACCCTGCGGGCCGGAGCCCCGAGATCGAAGCACACGAGAGGCAGCCCCATAAGCATGGCTTCGGCCGTCGTATAGGAAAACGTTTCCGGCCACATGGAGGGGATGAAAATGCAGTTCACCCCATGCGCCTCCAGAAGTTCGGGGAGCTTTTCACGCCTGTACTTCCCCAGCGTGGGGATGTTCTTCAGCGGGGCACAGCATTCCCCCGCCAGAATGAATTCCAGCCCGCCCCAATCCTCTCGCCTGCTGTCCAGGTACTGCAGTACGCCGCTCCCTTTGGAAACGGAGGATATGTTCCCAAGGATGGCCACCACGTTTTTCTCCGTGCCGAAGCGAACAGGCCGCAAATACGGCACCATATGCGGCTTCACCTCTATCTTATGCTGGATATGCGGATAATAGCGGCAGAAGATATCCGCCACGGAGCTGTCGAAGGCGACGACTTTATCGGCGCAGGCAAAAAACTCGGCAAAAGCCCTGCGCCACGACTCCACAGACTCAGCCCCCGAAAGCAGTACCCTGTTCGCCCAGTCTTCCTGAGCGAGGCGAAGCCTTCGGAAGCAGTCCCTGCATTTCTTCATATCAGTCTCAGCGCCGCAGTACTCTCCTGTACTGCCCATCAGCGTGAAGCTGGGGCAGCAGGCATGGTAGTCATGGCACAGGAACACGAGTTCCCTGTTTTTCTTCACCCTTTTCAGGATATCGAGCATCCTGAGCGCATCGTAGCTGACCAGCTCGCTGACGATGAACCGGGAGGCGTCCACAGACTCCAAAATGCGCTCAAGCACCTCATAGCTTTCGACATCCATGCGGTGGCAATCTCTCCCCGCGTACAGTTCACACAGGAAGTTGCACCTGTGGGGAATACGCCTCACGCGAAGGACATCCGCTTCCGCAAGAAGCCTCTCCTTCTCAATGTCGAAATACGCATTCGCCCCGCCGCCAAGACTATGGTCGATAAAGACTATGGGGCTTCCGTTCTTCAGCAGGCGGCAGATACTGCTGTCCAGCATCCTCTTATACGAACAGCCCAATATCGTGTAGCGCACAGAGGGGAACTCTACTTTCCTTTCGAATATCCTGGCATTCAGGAAAAAGATGCTCCTATGCCCCTCCGCATAGAACTTTCGGAGAAGGACCTGCCCCATCAGTCCATATTCTTTGACCCGCGAGCCGTCACGGAATGAGCTTTTGTTCTTGAAGAATATTTTCATCCTTACTCCTGCGTCATCTCTTCTCAGCCAGCGCCTGCAGGCATCGCTTCAGGCCGTCGCGCCAATGAGGTAGTGCAAGGCCGAAATCGCGGCGCATCTTCGCCTTGTTCAGCACTGTGAAGGCTGGCCGGACAGCCCTGGCAGGGTACTCGCCAGTCTCCAGAGGGCGCACGCTGCAGGAAAGACCGCTCTCTTCCATGACGGCGACGGCAAGATCGTACCAGCTGGCCACGCCCTCATTGCCGCAATGCCAGACGCCCTTCGTTCCGCGCTCTATCTGAGGAAGCATCGACACGATGGCGGCGGCAAGATCGGCGGCATAGGTAGGCGTGCCCACCTGATCGAAAACGACGCCCAGCGATTCCCGCTCCGCACCAAGGCGGCGCATGGTCTTCACGAAGTTCGCCCCGAAGCTGGAGTAGAGCCAGGACGTACGGACGACGGCGGCAGTCTCGGCTTCGGCAAGCACAGCCGCTTCCCCGGCCAGCTTGGTGGCGCCGTAGGCTGACAGCGGATCCGCGGCATCGTCTTCCCTGTACGGGCGGCAGGCCCTGCCATCGAAAACATAATCCGTCGAAATATGGATGATGCGCCGTCCGTATCTGGCGAGCAACGCCGGGCCGAGGCGGTTGGCGCGGTCGGCGGCCTCGAAGTCGTCCTCGGCCCTGTCCACTGCCGTATAGGCCGCACAGTTGATGACGAAGTCGAAGCTCTGAGCCGCAAAAAATGCCTTCACCGCCTCTTCGTTTCCTATATCCAGCACATCACGCCCTGCGTAGATGGCCGCGTCGCCGAGAAGCTGACGAAGCTCCCTGCCGAGCTGTCCATTGGCACCCGTGACTAAAATCATGGTTCAAACTCCGCAAATGGCTTGTAGAGCCTGTCTTTCTCCGAGGTGAGAGCGAGGCTCATGTCGATGCGCCAGTCGATGCCGAGTGCGGGGTCATCGAAGCAGAGGCCGCCTTCGGCTTCCCGGCAGTACAGATTGTCGCACTTATAGGCGAACACGGCCGTTTCGCTGAGTACGGAGAAGCCATGGGCAAAGCCCCGGGGAATGAGGAGCTGACGCCTGTTGTCGGCAGAAAGCTCCACAGCAACGTGCCTGCCATAGGTGGGAGAGCATTTCCGCAGATCGACAGCCACGTCGAGAACACAGCCTTCAAGCACACGCACGAGCTTTGCCTGCGCGTGTTCTCCCTTCTGGAAATGAAGGCCGCGCACAGTGCCGAAGCCGGACTTGGACTGGTTGTCCTGGATGAAGTCGTAATGCAGGCCCGCGGCTTCGAACTTCGCCTTGCTGTAGCTCTCGAAAAAGTAACCGCGCCTGTCTTCGAAGAGGCGGGGCTCCACGACATAGACGCCTTCTATGGCAGTATCAATGAAGCGCATGGGCTTCCTCGAAGACTTTCATGAGGTAGTCCCGGTAGCCCGTGCCCGCCTTCAGACTGCTGATATGCCCTTCCATCTCTGCATCGCCGATGAAGCCCTTGCGGTAGGCTATCTCTTCCACACAGGCTATCTTGAGGCCCTGCCGTTTCTCGATGATCTGCATGAAGCGGCCGGCATCGGAGAGGCTGTCGGGCGTGCCGGCATCCAGCCACGCTATGCCGCGGCCCATCGGCACCACGCTCATGCGGCCTTCCGCAAGGTACAGATTGTTGAGGTCTGTTATCTCAAGCTCGCCGCGAGGAGAAGGCTGGAGCCGGGCCGCCTTCCTGCATACATCGCAGGGATAGAAGTACAGGCCGACGCTGGCATAGCTGGACTTGGGAAAGGCCGGCTTTTCTTCGATGCTGACAGCGCGAAGCTCCTCGTCGAACTCCACCACGCCGAAACGCTCCGGGTCGGCGACATGATACGCGAATATCGTAGCTCGCCGGCCTTCGTTGCGCTTCACAGCCTGCCGGTACGCTTTCAGCTGGTCGCCCATGTAGAAGATATTGTCGCCGAGGATGAGGCATACGTCGTCCTCGCCCACGAAGTCCGCCCCCAGCGTGAAGGCCTGCGCTATCCCCCGGGGCTCGGGCTGGACCATGTAGGAAAGCCTGAGGCCGAGCCGCGAGCCGTCGCCGAGGAGCTTCTCGATATGCGGCGTATCCTGGGGAGTAGAGATGACGAGTATCTCACGGATATCGAAAAGCATGAGCGTGGACAGCGGATAATAGATCATCGGCTTGTCGTACACAGGCAGAAGCTGTTTCGAAGTTATCTTGGTCAGCGGGTACAGCCTCGTACCGCTTCCTCCAGCAAGAAGTATGCCTTTCATTGCGCCCTCGCACTGCTCGAAAAATATTCCCATGGCCTCCGCACAGGGGGCTCCCCCCTTTTTTCCAGTTCCAAAACATCTTGGAATACATGGAAAAGCCTCGGCCACAGCTTCAACTCTGGATATAAGCTACCTCTGCTCCTTTTATACTGCAGTTATATTTTTAGTTTGATGGAGCCGTATTCGGCTCAGGCGGCCCGAGCATGGAAATTAAAAAGCAAAGCCCCGCAAGGCACGATACCTTGCGGGGCTTTTGCTTATGGTGGTGGACCCTGTAGGACTTGAACCTACGACAATCCGGTTATGAGCCGGGGGCTCTACCAACTGAGCTAAGGGTCCATCGGCTGATGAATATGCCCTGAAACTCCGCTTTTTGCAAGCAGAAATTGCATGATAAAACCCCTGCCCGGAAGGACCGGACAGGGGCGCATATTCTACGAGGTCAGGCCAAAGGCCTTACCGGCTTACATGCCCTGGAAGTGATCGCGGGGATGGGCGCAGGCGGGGCACATGGCGGGAGCTTCGGTACCCACATGGGTGAAGCCGCAGTTCTGGCAGCGCCACACGCGAGGTTCGGCGGACTTGAACACAGTGTCGTCTTCGATGGCCTTGGCAAAGGCGAGGAAGCGGCGTTCGTGTTCCATTTCAGCGATGGCGATATTGCGCATGACGGCGGCGATGGCGGGGAAGCCTTCAGCGTCGGCGATATCGGCATAGGTGGGGTACATGTCGGAATGTTCTTCGAACTCACCGTGGGCGGCGGCCTTCAGGTTGTCGAGAGTGGTACCGATCACGCCGGCGGGGAAGCTGGCGGTGATTTCCACGTTGCCGCCTTCAAGGAACTTGAACAGACGCTTGGCATGTTCCTTTTCCTGGCTGGCGATTTCTTCGAAAGCCTTGGCCATTTCGACATAGCCGTCCTTCTTGGCCTGAGAAGCGAAGAAGGTGTAGCGGTTGCGGGCCTGGGATTCGCCGGCGAAAGCGGTGAGGATATTCTTTTCGGTCTGGGTACCTTTGAGGCTCTTCATAGTAATTCTCCTGTGCGTTGCAGGTTAGGGGGGCTAAATAGGGCTGGCTGGGCTGAGGAGGGGAAGGGGCTAGACAGCCTGACTGGCCTGGGCTTCAGCGGCGGCGCGGCATTCGTCGCAGATCCCGTCGTATTCGATGCGGACTGCAGTGACGGTGAAGCCGGGAACGCTGACATTGCTGTGGCTGGGAGCATCTTCGGCATCGAAGATATCGCCGACTCTGCCGCAGACGCGGCATCTCACATGGCGGTGAGGCTCGGTGCGGCCGTCATAGCGGCGCATGGAACCGGCAGAATCCAGCTTGAGCACTTCGCCCGTTTCAGTCAAGAGGTCTAGATTCCTGTAGACGGTACCTAGGCTGATGTGGGGCATACGGGCCTTCACGATGGTGTACAGTTCATCCACCGTGGGGTGGGTATCCACCTTGCGCAGTTCTTCGAGTATCACTCTG
>JAZQMJ010000080.1:0-1981 GCA_045543435.1 Mailhella sp. | reverse complement strand
GAACTGGAAGAGGTAGGGCGGCCCGACGTACGTTGCGCGCTCGATGGCGGACTCGAGGAAGATGAGCGCGTCCGCGTTCCCCACGCCGCCGAGCACGGCCTGCACGCGGCCTCCCGTGGGGAATATCTGCACGTCCGACTGCACGAACTGCGCCTCGTCGCTGCCCGGATCAGGCCAATCGTCCGGGCGGTCGAGGCCGGACCAGCGCACCGCGCGGCCATCGTCCAGAAGCCCGCCGAGGAAGAGGAAGTCCCGCACCACGGCCAGGCAGGAGGCATGGGGCGCGCCCTCCACAGGCTCGAAGCCGCCCACATGCCCGGCGTCGATGCCGGCCTTGAGCAGGGCCCCGCCGAACAGCGCGTACACGGCCTCGCCGAAGTCCGCGAAATCGCGCGCCTGCGTGAGGGCCTCGCCGGAATAGCGGCTCAGCCACTGCCCGTTCCCAAGGGCGAAGATGCCCCCGGCCGTGGCCGCCAGCGTGGAGATGGCCTCGCCCTCGCGGCAGGAGAAGGCGGCCAGAGCGGCCTCGGGAAGCGGCGGATACGGCAGGGCCGAGAGCCCGTGCAGGGCGCGCCAGCCCCGGGCCGCAGGAAGCACGCCGCGCACCTCGCAGGCCTGCGTGCCGCCAAGGCGGGCGGCGTCCGGCTCCCACGGGCCGAAGGGAAGCGTAACAGACTTCAATGCCATGCTGTGTTCCTCGTTTCCTTTTCCTTCCATGATATCAAAGTGTTAGACAGATGATTCCAGCCCTGCGAGGCGGGAGCCGCCGCGCCGCTCCATCCAGCGGAAGGCCTTGCGGCCTCCAGCCAGAGGGCGACGCCGCCCTGCCCGCCCAGCTTCCAGCCCCAGCCCTTGGGCGCGAGGGCCAGGCTTCCCGAAGAGTAGGCCCCGCCCTGCCCGCCGCTCCCGGCTGTGATATGCACGCGCAGGCACAGGGCCAGCGACTGAGCGCATCGGGCAAAGTCTTCGACCTCCAGCCCCCAGAGGCCCGCGCTGTTCCAGAGCCGGCTGTCCAGCGAGGCGGGAAGGCTGTCCAGCGCGCCCCAGCTGTCGAGGGCGTCGAGGCCGAGCGGCGGCCCGGCTATGGCGAAGATGCGCGCCACGGCCTACTCCATGCGCAGGCTGAGGCCGCCCGCATCCACGCGGTAGATGTCCCCGGCGTAGAGCGGCTTGGGCACGTCCACCGCGCCTGCCCACCACATATGGCCGCCCGTTTCGGCATCGAATATGGCCCAGCCCGCGGCCGTGCCCCAGTCCGAGGAGGCCGTGGGGAACTCGATGGCCTCGGCGTTCTCCAGCGCGCCGCCTGCGGCCTCGCCGAAGCTCACGCGCTGGCGGGCGTAGCCGCCGCCGGAGATCTCCGCGCCGCCTTCGCCGGGCGCTTCACGGAACAGCGCCAGCCAGAACGTGGCCGCCCCGCGCATGAGGCCGAGCAGGGCGTTTTCGCCATAACTAGTCAAGCTCATGATATCCTTACCTTTTCATCACACGCGGCGCGTGGGCCGCATACAGAGGTTCGAGGTGAAGCGGCCTCGCTGTTCCGAATTTTCGAAGCGGGCGCGGGCCGCTGCGTAGAAGCGTTCCCACAGCTCCAGCGGGGCAGAGCCGCGCGTGTAGGGCGCGCTCTCCACCAGCGAGGCGTAGAGGTAGAGCTCCGGCGCGGCGAGCAGGAGTTCGCTGTCCGGCTGTTTCGGGCCGAGGGGCGCGGGCTCGCACCAGTAGGAGAGCTGGAGTTTGCCCGGTCTAACAGGCGCAGGCACGAGGACGAGGTCGCGCCCGGAGATGCTGAAGCCGTGCGGCTCGCCGGGGGCGTCGTCCAGAGCGGCGCGGGCGGGCGGGAGGTAGGCGAGGTCGCGGCGGCGGCCGTCTTCGCCCTGCCAGACGAGGTCGCGCATTTCGAGGAAGACGTCCCAGCGGCCGGGTTCGCGCCTCCACGGAAGCGGCACGAAACGCTGGCCGGCCTGCACTTCGGCCTCGGCGC
>JAZQMJ010000079.1:0-5990 GCA_045543435.1 Mailhella sp. | reverse complement strand
GCTGCCGCCGCCCACGGCGAGGATGAAGTCCACTCCTTCGCGTCGTCCCAGTTCGATGCCTTCATAGACAAGGGAGAGGCGCGGGTTCGGGACTACGCCGCCAAGTTCCACCCAGTCGATGCCTTCGGCCTTCAGAGTGTCGCGCACGCGGCCCAGCAGGCCGGAGCGTTCGGCGCTTTTGCCGCCGAAATGCAGAAGCACTTTGCGGCAGCCCTGTTCCCGGAGGAGCTCGCCGAGCTTGCCTTCGGCACTGCGGCCGAAAGCCACCTTGGTCGGAGTGTAGAAAAGGAAGTCTTTCATGGAGCCTCACTATGAAAAAAGGCCGTCAGAGAACAGACGGCCTTTCGTGTTTTTCATTACATCATGGACTTTTTGCGTTCGTCGCCGGGCACGATGCCGCGCTTGCTCTCGCGCACGAAGTCAAGGAAGTGCTTGATCTCGGGCAGGTGGCCGTATTCGGCCTCGAGCTGCATGAGGGCGTCCGGGCGGGGGATGCCGGAGTACCAGGTCATGCGGTAGGCCTGCTTGAAGGCGGAAAGCAGTTCCATGGAACCCTTGGCGCGGCGCAGGCCCACGATGTTGGGGGACTGCACGGTGGCGTGGTTGCCCACGGCCAGCATCCACGGGGGAAGGTCCTGCGTGAGGCCGGCCATGCCGCCGAGGAAGGAGTGGGTGCCCACGCGGACGAACTGATGCACAGCGGCCAGACCGCCGATGATGGCATGGTCTTCCACAGTGACGTGGCCCGCGAGCGTGGCGTTGTTGGACATGACGATGTGGCTGCCGACCTGGCAGTCGTGGGCCACATGGGTATAGGCCATGAACAGGTTGCCGTCGCCCACGCGGGTGACGAAGCCGCCGTCTTCAGTGCCGCGGTGCATGGTGGCGAACTCGCGGATGCTGTTCTTGCTGCCTATGATGAGCTGGGATTCTTCACCATGGAATTTCAGATCCTGCGGCTCGCCGCCCACAGCGGCATAGGAATGCACATGGTTGTCTTCACCCATGGTGGTGTAGCGCTTGATGGAGGCGAAGGCGTCGATGCGGGTACGGGCACCGATGACGACATCGTCTTCGATGAGGGCGCAGGGGCCGATGATGACATCTTCACCGATCTGAGCGGTGGGGGCAACGAATGCTGTGGGATGGATCTGAGGGGCTGCCATGATTAGAATTTCTCCTTGGAGATGGAGGCGGCGGTGAGGATGGCTTCGCAGGCGAGCTTGCCGTCCACATAGGCCCTGGCGTCCATCTTCCAGATATTCATCTTATGGGAGATGCTGGTACATTCGAGGACCAGCTGGTCGCCGGGGCGCACGGGAGCGCGGAAACGGGCCTTTTCGATGCCGGCGAAAAGGTAGACCTGACCGTCGGGGTTGTCCTTGAATTCCGGAGTGGACTGCACCACGAGGAGCACGCCGGCCTGGGCCAGAGCTTCGATGATGAGCACGCCGGGCATGACGGGCACACCGGGGAAATGGCCCTGGAAGAAGGGTTCGTTGAAGGTGAGGTTCTTGTACGCCTTCACGCGTTCGCCGGGGACCATTTCAGTCACGCGGTCGACGAGCAGGAAGGGGTAGCGGTGGGGCAGGATCTTGAGGATCTCCGAGATGTCGAAAGAAAGGGATTCGCTCATGGGTACTTTGCCTCTGTCAGTTATGGTGAAGCCTTGCCCGCATCATGCGTTCTCCGCAGAGATACGATGCCTTGAACGCGCGGGCCAGCGGCAGGGAGCGCCTGCCGTGCGGCTGGATTATCTCAGATGCATCATCGAGAGCCAGCGGTTCCACAGCGCCACGAGGGAGCGGTCGGTCTTGCTGACAGTGATGGGCTTATGGCCCATTTCCTTTTCAAGGCGGGCCACGCGCTTGAAGAGTTCAGGAAGCTTGGGCATGAGGGTGGCATTGCGCAGATAGGTATTATAGTCCACGGTGGGCGAACCGCCCACGACCTGACCTTCCGCAATGTCCTTGGCCACGCCGGCCTGGGGGCCGATGGTGGAATTGCTGCCGATGTGCAGATGGCCGGCGACGCCGGCCTGCCCGGCCATGGTCACGTTGTCGCCCACATGGGTGGAGCCGGAAATGCCCACCTGGGAAACGATGAGGCAGTTCTGGCCTATGCGCACGTTGTGGCCGACCTGCACGAGGTTGTCGATGCAGGTGCCGTCGCCCACGACGGTGGTGCTGAGGGCCGCGCGGTCGATGGCGGCATTGGCGCCGACTTCGACCTTGTTGCCGAGTTCCACATGGCCGATCTGGGGGACCTTCTTGATGCCGTCGCCGGTGCGGGCGAAGCCGAAGCCTTCTGCGCCGAGAACAGCGCCGGGCTGGATCACGCAGCCGTTGCCCAGAACAGTGCCGGCCATGAGCACGGCGTTGGGATAGAGCACGCACCCGTCACCCAGCACACAGTCCTCTCCTATGTAGCAGCCGGGGAAAATGGTGCATCCCTTGCCGAGCACGGCGCGGGGAGCGATGTAGCAGAACGGATAGACGGTACAGCCTTCGCCGAGCTGAGCCTCGGGGCTCACGCAGGCCATATGGCTCACGCCGGAGCAGCTTCCCTGGGGGCGGGCGAACAGCGTGAGGGCCTGGGCGAACATGGGATAGGGATTGTCCGTGACGAGAGCGCGGACAACGTCATCCTTATGGTCGGGCTTCACGATGACGGCGCCGGCCTTGGTGCTGGCCAGCTGGGAAGCGTACTTGGGGTTGGCGAGGAAGCTGAGCTCGGAAGGGCCGGCTTCTTCCAGCGTATTGATGCCGGTGATGACGATGTCGTCCTCAGGGCTCTTGAGTTCGAGCTGGAGGCCGAGCCGAGCGGCTATCTCGGAAAGCTTATAGGAAGGCGTGGCCATAACTGCTCCTTCTTACTTCCCGGAGTCGAGCTTGAACTTGCCGCCCTTGGACTTCCAGATCTTGTTCACTTCTTCGATGAGTTCGTCGGTCACGTCGTTGGCCTTGGTGTAGAACATCACGGCAGTGCCGGCGATGATCATATCGTAGCCGTTCTTCTTGGCGTAGCTTTCGCAGGCTTCGCGGAGCACTTCGCCGAGCTGGGCGTCGATGGCCTGCTGGACGCGGGAAAGGCGCTGGGTGTAGGCGGAACCCTTGGTGTCCAGTTCCTGGGCCTGCTTCTGGATCTTCTGGGCGCGTTCGTTACGGGCCTTTTCAGAGAGAGCGGCGGCCTGCTTGCGAAGCTCTTCAGCCTGCTTGTTGAGGGCGGCACCCTGCTTCTCGAGCTGTTCGCGTTCCTTGCCGAACATGCTGGTGAGCTGCTTCTCGGCTTCCTTGCCAGGGTTGCACTGATTCTGCAGACGCATGGGGTGGACAACGCCGATCTTGCCGGAGGCCTCGGCCTGAGCAGGCATGAAGGCGGCGGCGCAGAAGAAAGCCATGACCAGAGCAACAACAGTACGACGAAGCATAATCGAACTCCTTAAAAGGAAATTTTTACAGAAAAATCCTATACTCTTAAAAAGTATAGACAACATCCGAGAGTACTCTTGATGGCCGGAGTGCGTCAAGGATGATTTTAGGAGCGAGGCCCTCAAAATATTAGAGAGATGCCAGTTTTTCCAGAACACGGCGCGCGCTTTCCACAGCACCTATGCCGCCGGTGGACACGGACAGTGTGGCATAGCGGCGGTACAGCTCCTCGCGTTCGCGGAACAGGTCTTCTATGGTCTGGCCGGGGGCTATGGCGAGGCCGCGGTCGGGGTTGCGGGCGATGCGCTCGAGGATGGTGGCCAGCGGGACATCGAGATAGACGATGGGGCCCAGAGAGGCCAGATGCTCCATGGTGCGCTGGCGGTAGATGACACTCCCGCCCGTGGAGATGACGGTGCGCGTGAAGCGCAGGTCGCATACCATATCGGCTTCAAGTTCGATGAACTCGTCCTTCGTCATGCGGTCGGTCACGGCCTGCAGGGGGGCTCCGAAGGCGGCTTCGATGATATGGTCGCTGTCGGCGAAGGCCCAGTCCAGGGCGCGGGCCACGAGGCGGCCCACAGTGGTCTTGCCAGCACCGGCCATGCCTATGAACGTGATGCAGCTGTTTTCGGGGAGGTTGGGCAGGCTGAACGGCTCTGCCTGTTCGGGGATCCTGATATTGTTCATGCTGTCTCCACGCGCAAGCGGTGCGCGTTTTCCTTCTGGGCCCGGCGCTGTAGAAACACCCGGCATATCTTTTGGATATACGCCGCGCAGAGAAGGATTGCAATTGGCCGGAAGACGCAAAAAAGCCCTGCCGGGCGAACCTGGCAGGGCTTTGAACACGCTGGTATCGTAAGATTAGCGCTTGGAGTACTGGAAGCGGGCGCGGGCAGCGGCCAGACCGTACTTCTTACGTTCCTTCTTACGGGCGTCGCGGGTGAGGAAGCCGGCCTTCTTCAGAGCGGGACGCAGAGCGGCGTCGAACTGGAGGAGGGCGCGGGCGATGCCGAGGCGAACAGCTTCGGCCTGACCGGCGAGGCCACCGCCGCACACGTTGACCTTGATGTCGAACTGTTCAGCGGTCTTGGTGAGAGCAAGAGGCTGACGGACGATCATCTGCAGGGTCTTGCGGGGGAAGTACTGATCCATGGGGCGACCGTTGATTTCGATCATGCCGGAACCAGTGTAAAGGCGGGTACGGGCGATAGCGGTCTTGCGGCGGCCGGTGCCATAATCAAAGTTAGCCATGGCTTACTCCTTAGAAAGACAGAGGCTTGGGAGCCTGAGCGGTGTGGGGATGTTCGGCGCCGACGTAAATCTTCAGCTTCTTCAGCATGGCGCGGCCGAGACGATTCTTGGGGAGCATGCCGCGAACGGCCTTGCGGAGCACTTCTTCGGGCTTTTCGGCCAGCATCTTTTCGAGGCTGACTTCCTTCAGACCGCCGACCCAGCCGGAATGGCGATAGTAGAGCTTGTCCTGCAGCTTGGTGCCGGTCACGCGGATCTTTTCGCAGTTGACCACAACGATAAAGTCGCCGTTGTCCATGTGGGGGGCGAATTCGGGCTTATGCTTGCCGCGGAGGCGATGGGCGATCTGAGTGGCGAGACGGCCGAGGATCTGATCCTGAGCGTCGACCACGAACCACTGGCGATCGATGTCGGCCGGCTTCGGGCTGAAAGTTTTCATGAAAATATCTCCTGTCCCGTGCTAGACGGAACTGCATGAGTGTGCTAGTCGCAAAAAAGCTTCCCTTAAAGGAAAGCGCATTCCTCGTTAACCTCGTTCCTTGCGGCTCAGGAACCGACAGCATTCAGTCTGCAACGGGGAGCTGACTTGAACGCGCCTTTGGAGCGGCTACCAGACCGCCGTCCTTTGCCAGAACGTTCGAAGCAAGGTTTTTGCCACAAAATTAAATATTAAGCAAGCGAGATTTAGCCATGCGCAGCATAAGAAAAAGCCTTCTTCAGTTCATTTTTTCCGGAGCGGACATGAGGCGCTGGAACGACAAGCTGCGCCACACCGAACTCTTCGAGCTGGACAAGCAGGCCCATAAGATGATCGTGGCCTTCCTGCTCTGGCAGCAGAACACGAAAAATATGCCCGCCGAGGAGCAGAGGCGCATAGGCCTCGAAGTCATCGAAGGCGGAATTTTCGATTATTTCTACAGGCTTATCATCACCGATATCAAGCCGCCCGTCTTCTACCGCATCAAGGCGAACAGGGAGCATTACGAACAGCTCACCGACTGGGTGCTCAAGGAACTGGAACCACGCATACGTCCGCTGGACGAAAATTTCTGGCAGAGACTGGTGGACTATCACAAGGACCCGGAAGCGAATGCCGGCACGCTTTCGAGGCGCATCCTCAGTGCGGCGCATCTTTATGCTTCGCGCTGGGAGTTCAGTCTCATCGAGCCTCTGAACTTCTTCGATGAGGAGATGAAGGAGATAGGCCCTTCCTTTAATAAGAGCCTGCTCGACCTCAACGACGTGGCCGGCGTGAACGAACTCGTGGCCATGCCTCCGGCCACGGCCCTTGCGCGCATGGCCAAC
>JAZQMJ010000078.1:0-4460 GCA_045543435.1 Mailhella sp. | reverse complement strand
CCTCCCCGCCCCCTCGTATCAAACCAATCTCACACCTTTTACTTGATGCCGATTTCTTCGTCGGTCAGGTAGCAGGCGGGGTCCTGGGCCCATTCGTCGCCGTAGTAGGCTTCGGCGCGGGAGCGGAAGTTGCCGCCGCAGATGTTCAGGAAGCGGCACTTGGCGCAGCGGCCCTTGACGTGGGGCTTCTTGTCCTTGAGCTTGTGCAGGAGTTCGATGTTCGGGTCGTCCCAGATCTCGGAGAAGGGGCGTTCGAGCACGTTGCCGAACACATGGTGGCGCCAGAACTGGTCGGCGGAGACGTCGCCGTTCCAGGAGATGCAGCCGATGCCGCGGCCGGAGCTGTTGCCTTCGTTGAACTGCAGGAGTTCGAACACTTCTTCGGCGCGCTTGGGGTCTTCCTTGAGCAGGCGCATCCAGACGTAGGGGCCGTCGGCATGGTTGTCCACGGTGAGGACTTCCTTGGGCATGCCGGCGTCGAAGCAGGCGCGGGTCTCATCCATGATGAGGTCCACGATCTGGCGGGTCTCCTGATGGTTCAGGTCTTCGTTGATGAGTTCAGTGCCGCGGCCGGAGTACACGAGGTGGTAGAAGCAGACGCGGGGGATCTGGCGTTCGCGGAGGATCTCGAAGATCTTGGGCACTTCGACGGCGTTGCGCTTGTTGATGGTGAAGCGCAGGCCGACCTTGATGCCTTCTTCGCGGCAGTATTCGAGGCCTTCGAGGGCACGGCGGAAGGAGCCCTTCACGCCGCGGAAGTGGTCGTGCACTTCTTCGCCGCCGTCGAGGGAGACGCCGACGTAGGAGAGGCCCACGTCCTTGAGCACCTTGGCCATGTTGCGGTCGATGAGGGTGCCGTTGGTGGAGATGACGGCGCGCATGCCCTTGGAGGTGGCGTAGCTGGCGAGTTCGGGAAGGTCCTTGCGGATGGTGGGTTCACCGCCGGAGAAGAGGATGACGGGAGCGCCGTAGGCGGCGAGATCGTCGATGAGCACCTTCGCCTTTTCGGTATTGATGGGATCCTCGCCCTTGTCGGTCACGGCCTGGGCGTAGCAGTGGGCGCATTTCAGGTTGCAGCGCTGGGTCATGTTCCAGACCACCACCGGCTTCTTGTCGGCGGAGAACTGGAGCAGATGGGAAGGCAGCTTGCCGGAGTGGCGGCCGTAACGCAGGGCGTCAGAGGGTTCCACCTGGCCGCAGTAAAGCTTGGAGATACCGATCATAAAATCCTCATGAGGGGCAGACTTAAAACATTCCCAGCAAAAGAAACAGTTATTTCTTCCGGGAGATGGTGTCGGGGCTGGCGGAGACGGCAGGCAAAGACGCAGTAAAGGAGCCTGCTGCCGCCTCGGCTATTATTACTCGGGGCATCATATAGAGAGATGCCCCGAGAATCAAGTGATGCCGAGCAAATTTTTAGGAATAATTCCTGAAAAGTGAAAAAGTTCTCAGGATAGCACGCCGCCTGCCAGGACGAAGCCTTCGGCATCGTACACGGCCGCGGTCTGCCCGGGGGCGGGGGGCTGCTGGGGAGAACGGAAGCGGATGACCATGCGCGGGCCGTTTCCGTCTTCTTCGATGCTCACGTCGGCAGGCACGGGCGACTGGTGATAGCGCACGCGCACGAAAAGCTCGGCAGGCCAGAGCGTTGGCGGTACCATGAGGTTCAGCTCGCGCGCCGTGCAGGACACCACGGGAAGGAGATGCTTCGGGCCGACGATGAGAGTGTTCGATTCCAGCTCGCGGCGGAGCACATAGATGGGTTCGCTCCACGGGATGCGCAGGCCGCGCCGCTGGCCTTCGGTGTACTGCCACAGGCCGCGATGCTCGGCGATGAGGCGGCCGGGCACGGAGCAGGGCGGCAGGGCGGGGGCTTCTTCCTTCCGGCCTTTCTTCCCGCGGCGTTCCTTCTTCGGCTTCTCCGGGAGCGGCTCAGCACCGGCGAGGATGACAGGGCCTGGGCCGGGGAGCGGCAGGCCTTCGGCACGGCGCTGTTCCAGCCATGCGTAGTGGTCGTCGTTCGGGATGAAGCATATCTCCTGGCTTTCCGCAGGGATGGGCGGTTCAAAGCCGTGGGCTCGGAGCCATGTGCGTATGTCGTCCTTCTTCCATTCGGCAAGGGGGAAGAAACAGCGGCGCAGGCGTTCCAGCGGCACGAGGGCGAGGAAGTAGCTCTGGTCTTTGCCGTCGTCCGCGCCGGCCTTGAGGGTCGGGCCGTAGGCGGGATGCCCGGCAAGGGCGGCGTAATGCCCGGTGGCGAAGGCTTCGCCGTGCTCCATGGCTATGTCCAGCAGGCGGCCGAACTTCATGGCGCGGTTGCAGAGCGCGCAGGGATTGGGGGTGCGAGCCTGCGTGTGAGCGAGGGCGAAGGGCTCCATCACGGCGGCGCGGAAATCGGCGGTGAGGTCGGCCACGACGAGAGGCACGCCGAGCGAGGCGCAGAGCTTCTCCATGGCAGGCACAGGGTCGCCGCTTTCGGGCGCGGGCAGGAAACGGGCGTGGAGGGCGGTGACGCGGTGGCCAGCTTCGCGCAGGGAGAGCAGGGCGAAGAGGCTGTCGGTCCCGCCGCTGATGGCGACAGTGATATCCATGTGACAATATTGCCACTATGCACCGGAGAGGGCAAGCCCCGGTTGCCAATCGCGGCGCAGGTCCTTATACTGTTCCGTACCTTTAAATATGAGGTGTATTATGAAACGACTCTTCCTCAGTGCGGCCCTTGCCGCCGCCATGATGATTTCCGGCTGTGCCGGCATGCAGATCCACCGCGGTCTCGACGCTTCCGGCGCCTTTGTCTCTTCCGCTTCCCCCGCAGTGTCCGTCCAGGCTTCCGAAGGCTTCTCGTCCGTGGCTTCGGGCCGTACCCTGTGCGCCGTTCCTGCCGAGGGCGGGATAGTCTCGGCCGATACCGTCGACGTGTGGTATTCTCTCCATAAGGGCGAGAACGCCCAGCTCGCCGTGATGCTTGCCGAATGTTCCGCTCCCAACGTGTGGAACATCAGCGCCACGGGCGTGGAGTATCAGGTCAAGCCTCTGCTCTACAAGTTCTACGGCCAGATGCCCGGCGACGCCACTGTCCTCGTCTATACCCGCAAGGTGGAAAAGGACCCGTGGATGCCCGTGTTCGCCCAGGCCGGCTCCGCCTGGGAAGGCGAGACCCTGCTTGCCCGCTATGAGTGGACGGACAGCTCCTCCAGCGAAAAGCTCGTGGCCGAATACCGCGAGCCTGCTCCCGCCCTCGAGGCCGGCTTCGTCTATTCCGCCAGCGACCTGAACGGCTTCATCGCCCGTTCGCAGAAGGCCTTCAAGCTGGCCGGCGTCCAGGAAGGCGTGCAGGTGGCCCCTGCGCCGCAGACCAATATCCCCAATTTCCTCCTCGCCCCCGTGGTGGGCTCCGTGGTGCCGCCCGAGCCCATGGATTTCGATGTTAAGTAAAATCGCTTGACAGCCGGGGCCTTCTCGGCTAGTTACAGCAGTTCACCTTGTTCGCCGTATGGTTTTTCCGGCAGGAAGCCGGAAGCGGCGGACCTTTGACCGTAAGGAGATCTTACAATGCGCAAAATGGAAACCCTGCTGCTCCTTTCTCCGGAGCTGACTGTGGAAGAGCGCGAAACCATCCTGAAGAACCTGGATGCCATCGTTGTCCGCGAAGGCGGCAAGATGCTCCTCGTCGATCAGTGGGGTATGCGCGACCTGGCCTATCCTGTTCGTAAGCAGATGCGCGGCTTCTATGTCCGCCTCGAATACGCCGCTCCTTCTCAGCTCGTCGCTGAACTGGAACGCATCATCCGTATCACCGACGGTATCTTCAAGTTCATGACTGTGAAGCTCGCTGACGCCGTTGAAACTGCCGAGGAGGTCGCGTAATGGCTTTCCGTAAGAAGTTTGCCCCTCGCCGCAAGTTCTGCCGCTTCTGCGCCGACGCTGAACTGGCCCTCGATTACAAGCGCCCCGACATCCTCCGCGATTTCATCACCGAACGCGGTAAGATCGTCGCCCGCCGCATCACCGGCACCTGCGCCAAGCACCAGCGCGCTCTCACCACCGAGATCAAGCGTGCCCGCCAGATGGCCCTGCTGTTCTACACTTCCGCGCATTCCAGCGACGTGAAGAAGAAGACCAACATCTAAGGCCTAGGAGAGCAAAATGAAAGTTATCCTTCGTGCCGACGTTGAAAAGCTCGGTCACCTCGGTGACATCGTCAATGTGAAGCCCGGCTACGGCCGCAACTACCTGCTGCCCCAGCAGCTGGCCAGCCTCGCCACTCCCGCCAACATCCGCGTGTTCGAACTCGAACGCAAGAAGCTCCAGGCTCGCATGGACGCCCTCCGTGCCGCCGCTGGCGAACTCGCCGGCAAGCTCGAAGGCGTTGTGGTGACCATCGCCATGCGCGTGGGCGATAACGACAAGCTGTACGGCTCCGTCACCCCCGCCATGATCGGCGAAGCCCTCGCCGCCAT
>JAZQMJ010000077.1:0-3995 GCA_045543435.1 Mailhella sp. | reverse complement strand
CCTCTCTTCTCAAAACATCATTTCTTCAGGGGGCAGGAGCCGCCGCAGTCCTTGTTCCACGGCATCTTGGCGAGCACGAGGGCCAGCCCGCAGAATCCCGTGATGCCGGCGAACATCAGCCCCGCGCCCACGAAGGCCGTGAGCCAGAACATGGGGTGCCAGAAATAGCTGCCCACCACGCCCAGAAGCACCGCCGCGCCCGCGCCGATCTGTATCTGCCGGAACATGGGCAGTACCGAGGAGCCGCGCTCCACGGGCAGGCCGGCCTGCTTCCACGCGGTCAGGCCGCCTTCTATCTGCCATGCCTCGCCGCCCGCCAGCTTTTCCAGAAGCTCCGCGTTGTTCTGCGTGCGGCGGCCCGAGTTGCAGAAGTAGACGACGGGCTTTTCAGGCGCGTCCGCATCTTTCACAGCATAGGAAGACGCTACCGAAAGCGGCACGAGGCGCGAGCCGGGAACATGCTCCTGCGCGTATTCGGAACTTTCACGGATATCCACGAGGCGGGCCCTGCCGGACTCGACCATTTCCTTGGCCTTGGAAGGGGAGATGAGGGGAAGCATGGCGTCTCCTTGATGTGTTTGACTTCTTATTGATAATCATTACTAGCAAATTCCTGTTCCTTAATCAAGCATTATAGGAAATGTGAAAAAAAGACTTTGATTTTCTGTGCCCTTCCGCTCTCAAGCCGCTTGACAGGCGCAAGAAAAGAAGTTCAGTATCAAAACCTGACTCTTATTCGTGAAGGAATATTCCCGCAGGCGCAAAGTCTGCCGGAAAGCCTCGCGCAGAGTGGCAGACGCGCTCCTTCCGTTCCCTCCGGCATGGCTTCTCCAGAGAAGCCCGGGCGCGCGTTCAGGAGGCGGGTCCGCGCCGTGCGGATCAGCATGGTTCAAGCTTTATGAGGTAAATTCTATGCAGTTGACCGGTTCTCAAATTTTCTGTGAAGTGCTGGTGGAGCAGGGCGTCGATACGCTGTTCGGCTACCCCGGCGGCGCTGTGCTGAATCTGTACGATGAGCTCTACAGGTATCAGGACCGCATCAAACATATCATCACCGCCCATGAACAGGGTGCTGCCCATGCGGCCGACGGCTACGCGCGTGCTACCGGCCGCACCGGCGTAGTACTGGCCACCAGCGGCCCCGGCGCCACCAACCTCGTCACCGGCATCGCCACCGCCTACATGGACTCCGTGCCCATGGTGGCCATCACCGGCAACGTGCCCACCGCCCTCATGGGCCAGGACTCCTTCCAGGAAGTCTACATCGCGGGCATCACCATGCCCATCACCAAGCACAATTTCGTGGTCTATGACGTGAAGGACCTCGCCGACACCCTGCGCGAAGCCTTCCGCATCGCCCAGACCGGCCGCAAGGGCCCCGTGCTCGTGGACATCCCCAAGGACGTCACCGCCGCCCTCTGCGAGTTCACCCCCAACGCCGCCCCCGAGCGCGACACCTATGTCTCCAGCCTCGACATGGACGCCATCGCCAAGGCCGCCGAGATCATCAACAACGCTGAACGCCCGGCCGTGTACTTCGGCGGCGGCGTGGCCGCTTCCGAAGCCGGCGAAGAGCTCGCCGCCCTCATGAAGAAGGCCTGCATGCCTGCGGCCTACAGCCTCATGGGCGCCGGCGTCATCCACTGCGACGACCCGCTCAACCTCGGCATGGTGGGCATGCACGGCTGCCGCACCTCCAACCTCGCCCTGGACAACTGCGACGTCATGGTCGCCGTGGGCACCCGCTTCTCCGACCGCGTGGCCCTCAAGCCCGACGCCTTCGGCCGCCGCGCCAAGCTCATCCAGATCGACCTCGACGCCTCCGAGATCAACAAGAACGTCCATGTGGACGTGGCCCTCGAAGGCGACGTGAAGGACGTCATCTGCGCCCTTCTCCCCAAGATCAACAATATCTGCCGCGACGAATGGCTCACCCAGATCGCCGAATGGAAGGCTGAGGACTACCAGCCCAAGGACAGCGATTCCGTGCTGAAGCCCCACCAGCTCATCCGCAAGGCCTGCGAGCTCGCCGGCGAAGACTCCATCTACGTCACCGACGTGGGCCAGCACCAGATGTGGGCCGTGCAGTACTGCCGCCATGTGAAGCCCCGCAGGTTCCTCACTTCCGGCGGCCTCGGCACCATGGGCTACGGCTACGGCGCCGCCATAGGCGCCAAGGCGGCCAAGCCCGAAGCTCCCGTCATCCACTTCACCGGCGACGGCTCCTTCCACATGAACCTGAACGAAGCCTGCACCGCAGTCTCCTTCGGCCTGCCCGTCATCACCATCATCCTCGACAACTGCGTGCTCGGCATGGTGCGCCAGTGGCAGACCAGCTTCTACGGCCGCCGCTACATGTCCACCACCCTCGAACGCAAGACCGACTATGTGAAGCTCATCGAAGCCTTCGGCGGCAAGGGCTTCAGCGTGAACAGCCTGGCCGAGTTCGAAGAGGCCATGAAGGAAGCCCTGAAGGCCGAAGGCCCCGTGTGGATACACTGCCCCATCTCCCGCGACGAGAAGGTGCTGCCCATGATCCCGGGCGGCTGCACCTGCGACTCCATCATCATGGAATAGGAGGAGAAAATGACCAAATACGTGCTTTCCATCGTTGTGGACAACAACCCCAACGTCATGGCCCGCGTGTCCTCCATGTTCGCACGCCGCCGCTTCAACATGACCAGCGTCACCGCCGCGCAGACCAGCGACCCTAACGTCTCCGTCATCACCATCGTCACGGAAGGCGACGCCCACGTCCTCGACCAGGCCATCAAGCAGACCAACAAGCTGCAGGAAGTGCGTTCCATCACGCTCCTGCCCCGCAACGAGAGCCTGCTCTGCGAGACCATCATGATACGCCTGGCCTTCGATGATAAGAACATCTCCCTCATCAAGGACATAGTGGAAGTTTACCGCGCGAAGATTATTGACCTTACGTCCAGCAGCATGGTAGTACAGCTGACGGGCAAGCCCTCTAAGATAGACGGCTTCCTCGAAGTCATGTCTCCCTACCATGTGCTCGAAATGTGCCGCTCCGGCGTCATCGGCATGCCCCGCGGCTCCCAGAGCGACTGGTGGAAGAACAAGGCCTAAGTCAGATACCCAGGGCAACGTGCCCAGCAATCTATACTCAAATGGAGATTAGTCCCATGATCAAGAAGTACTACGACGCCGACTGCAACCTCGGCGTGCTCGACGGCAAGACCGTGTCCATCATCGGTTTCGGCTCCCAGGGCCATGCCCACGCCCAGAACCTCCACGAATCCGGCGTGAACGTCGTCGTGGGTCTGCGCAAGGGCTCCGACAGCTGGGCCAAGGCTGAAGCCGCCGGCCTCACCGTCATGGAACCTGCTGACGCCGCCAAGGCCGGCGACCTCGTCATGATGCTCGTGCCCGACGAAGTGGCCGCCGACATCTACGCCAAGGACGTTGCCCCCAACATGAAGGAAGGCGACGTGCTCTGCTTCGCCCACGGCTTCAACATCCACTTCGGCTTCATCAAGCCCGCCGCCAACATCGACGTGATCATGATCGCCCCCAAGGGCCCCGGTCACACCGTGCGCAGCCAGTACCAGGAAGGCAAGGGCGTGCCCAGCCTCATCGCCATCGCCCAGGACTACTCCGGCAAGGCTAAGGACTACGCTCTCGCTTACGCTTCCGGCATCGGCGCCGGCCGCGCCGGCATCCTCGAGACCACCTATCGCGAAGAGACCGAAACCGACCTCTTCGGCGAACAGGCCGTTCTCTGCGGCGGCGTGACCGAACTCATGAAGGTGGGCTTCGAGACCCTCGTGGAAGCTGGCTACGCTCCCGAAATGGCGTACTTTGAGACCATCCACGAAATGAAGCTCATCGTGGACCTCATCAACAACGGCGGCTTCGGCTTCATGCGCTACTCCATCTCCAACACTGCTGAATACGGCGACTACCGCACCGGCAAGCGCATCATCACCGAAGAGACCCGCAAGGCCATGCGCCAGGTCCTCCGTGAGATC
>JAZQMJ010000076.1:0-4064 GCA_045543435.1 Mailhella sp. | reverse complement strand
CTCATGCTGGCCGAAGATGCCGCCGACGGCGAAATCTGCGTGCTCAACTGCGAGCCTCCGTGGCCCGTACGCCCCAACGCTGTGAAACAGCGCGAACTGCTCGACTGGCTCCTCCAGCACGGCTCTGTACCTCGCCGCCGCCTGCGCGATGCTCTGCCCGACTCTTCCACCACGCTCACGGCTCTGGTCAAAGCCAAGCTCATCGAACTTCGCCCCGCCAATGCGGAATGCGACGATGTCGAGCCCGGCGAAGAGCTCCTGCCGCCGCCAGACGCCCCCTTCCTGCTCTCTGCCGACCAGAGCGCCGCTCTCGACGGCTTCCGCGCCGCCATGGACCGCCTTGCCGCCGGAGAGGCCGTTCCCTTCGCGCATCTGCTCTTCGGCATCACAGGTTCCGGGAAAACAGCCGTTTACCTCGAACTTGCCCACGCATGCTTCCTGCGCGGCCGCTCTGCGCTCATCCTCGCGCCGGAAGTGGCCATCGCCCTCAAGCTCCGGCGCGACGCGGAACAGCGTTTCCCTGGCATGCCCATATTCTTCTACCACGGCTATCAGAGCCAGCCGCAGAGGGAGCGCACCTTCCGCCGCCTTGCCGAACGCCGCGAGCCCTGCCTCATCATAGGCACGCGCTCCGCCCTCTTTCTGCCCATGCCGCCGCTGGGTGCCATAGTACTCGATGAAGAGCACGACGGCTCCTTCAAGCAGGAAGACCATATCCCCTATCAGGCGAAGGAAGTCGCGTGGGAACGCGCCCGCCGCCACCGCGCCCTTCTCGTGCTGGGCTCGGCCACGCCGGACATCAAGACCTTCCACGCGGCCCAGCAGGGGGCATTCCCGCTGGCGAAGCTCACCTATCGCGTAGGCGGCGGCACTCTGCCGGAGATAGAGCTGGTGGACATCAAGGACCAGCCCTCCTCCCGCCTGCTCTCGCCGCGCGCCGTGGAGGCCCTGCGCGAGACCGTACAGCGCGGCGAGCAGGCCGTGGTCATGCTCAACCGCCGCGGCTATTCCCCGCTCATGTACTGCCTCGACTGCGGGACTGTTGCGCGGTGCCCGAACTGCGACATCGCCCTCACCTACCACAAACGCCGCGAGCAGATGGTATGCCATTACTGCGGGCATACCCGCCCCTATCCTTCGCCCTGCGCCAAGTGCGGAAGTCTGAACTTCCTGCCTATGGGCGAAGGCACGGAAAAGCTTGAAGAATCGCTGGCCGGCGAGGAGCTTGCCGGCGCTCTGCCGCCCGGAGGCCGCGTCCTGCGGCTCGACCGCGACAGCACCAGCCGCCCCGGCCGCATGGAGGAGATACTCGCCGCCTTCGCCCGGCAGGAAGCGCAGGTGCTCGTGGGCACGCAGATGCTCTCCAAGGGGCATCATTTCCCCAACGTCACGCTCGCGCTCATCGCCGATGGCGACATGGGCCTGAACATGCCGGACTACCGCTCCGCCGAGCGCACCTTCCAGCTCCTCGTGCAGTCCGCTGGGCGCGCCGGGCGCGGCGAAAAGCCCGGCCGCGTGCTCATCCAGACCCGCGACATCAACCACTACTGCTGGGATTTCGTGAAGGCTGGCGACTACGAAGGCTTCTACGAATACGAGATAGCCCTGCGCCAGCAGAGACGCTACCCGCCCTTCGTGAAGCTCGCGCTCATACGTCTTTCCTTCCCGTGGGACTGGAACGAAGGCCAGAGTCGCGTGAACCAGTTCTCCGCCGCCCTGCGCCAGCACGGCCGCGCCCTCGGCCTCACAGTGCTGGGCCCGGCTCCTGCCCCGCTGGCGCGCATCCAGGGCCGCTCGCGCTTCCAGTGCCTCGTAAAAGCCGCAGACTGGCAGAGCATTCGCAAAGCCTACGCCTCCGCCCTGCACGACCTCGGCACCCTGCCCCGCGACCTCCGCATCACGCTGGACCTCGACCCGGTGAATATGCTGTAGAGAGAGATTTTCAGGGGGAGGGAAGAAAACTTTCTGCAGAAAGATTTCCTTCCCTCCCCCTGCACCCCCTCCCTTCCTTCAAAGACTTTTAATTGCAAAAGCCGCTGTGTTCATGGAACGGCGACTTTATTTTTAGACGAAACAGCTATGGTGATAACGCAGGTCAAAAAAAAAAACGAGTGGCGGACCTTGTGGAAGGACTCCTCACCGTCTGGGAATCCTCCGTGCGGGCCACGCATCTTTTTCTGCGGAAAGGCGACGTGGACTATCTGCGGCCTTTCGTCAAACAAGGTCTTCAGGAAGTCCCCCTTCTCTTCTATGCGGAAGAAAATGGGGCTCCATGCGCCTTTCTCGGCATGGATGGTGACAGCATAGAGATGCTCTTTGTGGCGGAGGAGTTACGAAGCCAAGGAATCGGTTCAGCGCTCATGCGGCAGGCGTTGACCCTCAGCGCACGTCGCGTGGATGTCAACGAACAGAATCCGCAGGCTCTGGACTTTTACCGCCGCTTCGGCTTCGAGGTCGTCTCACGAGATGAAGTGGACGGCCTCGGCCTGCCCTACCCCATACTGCACTGCGAGCTGAAAAAATAAGGAAAGCCCCGTTCCACAAGCATGGAGCGGGGCTTCATTTATATCTCAGGACGAGCCTGAAATTGGTTTAGCGGAGGCCGTTCTTCTTCAGGTAGCCGACAACGTTGTCGGCGAAGTCAGAGAAGATGCCGTCGAGCTTGAGTTCCTTGAAGGCGCAGTCGAGCACAGCGTCGGAATCCTTGAAGCCCTTGAGGGGCTTGTCCACGCGGTGGGTCCAGCTGTGGACCTTCATGCCGTGCTTGCGGGCGAGTTCGGCCACGTTGTTGATCTTGTAGCCCTTGCCGTCGGCAGTGGGTTCAGCCATGTGGGAGAACCAGGGAGCGAAGATGGTAGCCTGCTTGGAGACTTCAGCAATGCCCTCGGGGGTCAGCAGCCATTCGTGGCGGGCCTTGTCGTGATAGGGAGCGTCCCAGATTTCCACGAGCATGCAGAGTTCGCCCTTCCAGCCCTTGGAACGGGCGGACATGACGGCTTCGTAGTCGAAGATCTGCAGGATGGACTTGGCTTCCATGCTGTTGTAGCCGTATTCGTCCAGCATCTTGATGGTGGCGGCCACGATGTCCTTGCCTTCTTCCTTGTAGAAAGCGGGCTGCTTCACTTCAACGTACACGCCGATGTTCTTGCCGGTGGACTTGTTCAGGCCCTTCACGAGTTCCAGTTCTTCACGCAGGGTGGGAACGCGGAAGTCGATGCCGGTGTTCACAGGGAAACGGCCTTC
The DNA here is from genome assembly GCA_045543435.1 of Mailhella sp. GTDB lineage: Bacteria > Desulfobacterota > Desulfovibrionia > Desulfovibrionales > Desulfovibrionaceae > Mailhella. Next base: position 821 of record JAZQMJ010000076.1, on the reverse strand, counting down.
GAAAGCGGGCTTGCCAGTCTTGGGGTTGAAGCGTTCGGTCACGATGAGGCTCTTGATTTCCTCAAGGGTGAAGTCAACGGCGTAGTATCTGCCGTTGGCGCGGGCACGGTTGGGGAACTTCTTAGCCACGTCGGTGTTGGCGTCGAGGGTGTAGTCGTGCATGACAACGAGATGATTGTCTTTGGTCATGACGACGTCCTGCTCGATGTAGTCAGGTTCCATGGCATAGGCCATGGCCTTGGCTTCGAGGGTGTGTTCGGGCAGGTAGCCGCAGGCGCCGCGGTGGGCGGCAACGGCGGGGCGGTAATCGGCGGCGAAGGCATCAGCGGCGCCGCTAAGGCCCATAAGCATCATGAGGCCGGCGGAAACGAGAAACTTGTTCATGGGATTCCTCTCCTTATTTTATGGGCCCTCACTATAAGGACCGCGTTAGAAACTAAATAATCCAATAGAAAACAGTGTGCAACAGCTTTTCTTCAGCTTTCCAGGCGGAAGCCTACATGGGAAACTGTGGTGATGAGGGGCTTGCCAGCCTCTTCCAGCGCCTTGCGAAGAAGGTGTATGTGCGTGCGCAGGGAATCGCTGTCGGGGGGGGAGTCGCCGTAAATTTCCAGCTCCAGCTCTTTGCGGGTGACAACGCCGGGAGCGGAACGCATGAGCCGCGCCAGCAGGGTGAAGCAGGTGGGACGCAGGCGCAGGGGCTTGCCGTCGCACAGAACAGTGTGGGTCTGCGGGTCGAGCTCAAGGCCGGACCAGCGAAGGACGCGGGAAGAATGCTGAACGCGGGCGCGGCGCACCACGGCGCGTATGCGGGCTTCCAT
>JAZQMJ010000075.1:0-1859 GCA_045543435.1 Mailhella sp. | reverse complement strand
GATCCGTCAGCTGCTGAATACCAACGAGGCGCTGTCCCAGCACATTTCCCGGATCAAGGGCTGTGAGGTGGGCCGCCTGCGGATCGCGGCCTTCGACTCCGTGGCAACCTACTGGCTGCCGAACATCATCCGCGAGTTCCGTAAGGACCACCCCGGCATCGACTATGAGTTTTTGCTTGGAGATTATTCCGAGATAGAGCAGTGGCTTTTCGAGGGGCGCGTAGACTGCGGATTCCTGCGCCTGCCCGTGCGTTCGGGTTTGGAAAGCCGTTTTCTGAAGCGAGACGAGCTTCTTGCCGTACTGCCGGAAGGGCACAGGCTGGCACAGAGCGGAGAAGCCGTACCTCTGGCCGAACTGGCCCGCGAACCTTTCATGCTTCTGGAAAAGAGCGGCAGATCGGAAGTCTCTCAGCTCTTCGAGGACCATGCTCTCAGGCCTTTCGTGCGCTTCACCACATGGGACGACTATTCCATCATGTCCATGGTTGAGAACGGACTCGGAGTGAGCATACTGCCGCGCCTCATCCTGCGGCGTATCCCGTGGCGCATAGCCGTGCGGCCTCTGGATGTTCCTGCCTTCCGAGATATAGGGCTGGCGTTCCCGCAGGGCAGATCGCTTTCGCAGGCGGCACGGCGTTTCCTAGGATATGTGGAGCATCGGTAAAAAAATCGGCGGCCGTCCGAAGACGACCGCCTCTTTTCGTATTCAGGTGCGGGCCGGGGGCCGCTCCCTGAGTCGCTCCCTTAGGCCTTCTTTTCGGGGAGGAAGGAAGCGAGGATGCCGAGGGAAAGGAAGCCGACCACCACGCAGAGGGAGACGGTGGGAGGAATGTGGAAGTGCAGGGGGGGCAGGGCGATGAGCATCTTGATGCCGACGAAGGCCAGGATGGCGATGACGGACTTTTCAAGATGGCGCAGGTAGCGCTTCGCGGCGGCCAGCAGGAAGAACATGGAACGGAGGCCGAGGATGGCGAAGATGTTCGAGGTGTACACGATGAAGGGGTCGGGAGTGATGGCGAGCACCGCGGGCACGGAGTCGAAGGCGAACATCACGTCGGAGAGTTCGATGACCATCAGGCAGAGGAAGAGGGGGGTGGCGCGCCACACGAGCTTGCCCACGGGCTTCTCGGCGAGCTTCACGTTTTCCACGCTCTTCTTGGGGGCGTCCACGGGGGTGCCGTTCTCATCGGTGCGCACGAAGAAGTCGTGGCCGTGGAGGTGGGGATGCACGGGGACGAACTTCTGGGTCCACTTCACGGCCCAGTGGTGGGAATAGTCCACGGCTTCCTTTTCTTCATGCTTGTTCATGCCCTGGAACATCTTGAAGGCAGTCCAGAGGATGAAGAAGCCGAAGGCGCCGAGGGCGTAGGGGCCGAAGAGCTTGATGAGGCCGGAACCGGCGGCCACGAAGGCCAGGCGCATGATGACCGCGCCGAGGATGCCGTAGTAGAGCACGCGGTGCTGGTAGGCGTCCTTGATGCCGAAGGAAGTGAAGATGGCCATCATCACGAAGAGGTTATCCACAGAGAGGGACTCTTCGAGGAGGTAGCCGGCGATGAAGAGCTGCATCTGGTCGGTGCCTTCGGTGAAGCCGATGTAGCCGGCGAAGATGAAGGCGAGAGAGACCCAGATGGCCGTCCACTTGGCGGCGCTTTTGGCGGTGACGGGCTTGCTGTCGTCGTGGGAATGCAGGTCGTACCACAGACAGCCGATGACGAGGGCGCAGAACACGCCGACTTCGAGCAGAGAATGACCAAAGATCATCATAATAAAAAATCCTCCCGAATCATTGCTGCCGGAAGGAAACAGAAAAGACCTCCCGGCAATATCTCATTGCCGCGAAGGTCTCACTCATCAGT
>JAZQMJ010000074.1:0-10924 GCA_045543435.1 Mailhella sp. | reverse complement strand
TGGCTACGATCCGACTTTGAAGGAAATGGGAATCGGCTACGGTTCCATCAATCATCCGGTCGACCGTGACCCTGTTTGCGGCTACACCGGCATCATCGGCGATGTCTGCCCGCGCTGCGGGCGCCACGACGGCGAAGGCATCCCGCTTTCCGTTCTCAAAAAGATCAAGGGCTACGTCAACGACAGCCGCAACAGCGACGAAAAGAACGAAGCCCAGGACAAGATTCCCAATATCAAACTGTAAGGAGCATCCCGATGGTTTTCTGCAAAAGTGAACTTACCGCTGCCGTTGCCGCCGACCAGGTCCTCGTCGGCACCAACGTCAAGTTCGAACGCATCCGCCGCATCACCGGCTACCTCGTCGGCACGCTCGACCGCTTCAACGACGGCAAGGCCGCCGAAGAACGCGACCGCGTGAAGCACTGCAGCATGGACAGCTGGAAGTAAGATTTTGATGTGGGGGAGATAATCTCCCCCACGCCCCCATGATCCGAGAGGCCGATGTGGCGGGACCTGCGTTCCGTCTGACATCGGCCTCTCGCTTTTGGGCATGGAAAAGCCTATATGATGCTCTCTTTGAGGCGCCTCTCTCTACGAGCTTCCTTCAATATCACGCGCATAAACTGAGCGGCCTGCGCTGGATGCTTGCATCCGGTACAGGCCGCTCAGAATTATGGGGGTGTTTGAGGGGAAAATTATCTCCCCCTCAACATCATTCTATCATCACCTTTCCACTGCCTCGTTCAGCTCGTCGAGAACGGCCTGCCAGCCGTTTTCACGGGAAGCGGGGATGTTGAGGATACGCTGGTTGCGGGAGCCGCGGAAACGAAGGTCGAGGGACTTCTCAGCTTCGATGAAGGGGCCGTCCACAAGGAGGTCCAGCTTTTCGAGAAACGCCGCGCATTCGGGCTTCTGGAGCAGCTGTTCCATGGTATAGCCGGTGAAGGCCATAAGGTGATAGCCCTGAGACTTGAGCTCTTCGGCAAGGGGAAGCAGGGCTTCGGCCTGCTCGAAAGGTTCACCGCCGCTGAAGGTCACGCCATGGACAAGAGGGTTGCCCTTGATGCGCGCCAGAACTTCATCAGCAGGAACGAGCGTACCGCCTTCGAAATCCCATGTATGCGGGTTCTGACAACCCGGACAGTGGAGCCTGCAGCCCTGAAGAAAAAGCACGAAGCGGATGCCGGGGCCATCGACGATGGATTCCTCGATGACTCCGGCTACGCGAAGCGTATATTCCTTCAGAGAACGCATGGGCAGACCTTAGTTGGCCGCGGCCTCGGCGGCGAGTTCTTCTTCAGTCAAAGGAGCATCGGCAATGCGGCCCTGCATCCAGAAGACCATGTCCACATCATCGCCTTCCTTGGGCTCGTAGCCCTTGGCGAGACGGGCGGCAGGAACATAGATGATGGCGTAGAGCGGAGATTCAGGGTTGCCGAGGGCTATGCCGAAACGATAGATCTTCTTGGCGGCGTCGCCGGGGCCGAAGTCAAAGCTGTCCACATCGAAGATATTGGCGCGGCACTGGTACTCGCAGTAGTTGTCCGTAGCATCGATGAGAGTCCGGCCCTTGAGCGAGATCTTAAGCGCGGGCACATCAAGGCGAGTCTTGTCAGGATTGGCGATCATCCACTCCTTGGCGTGCTTTTCGTAGTGAGGGCCTTCTGTGATGGTGAGTTCATCGAGAAGGGCGCGACGCATGCCATAGCAGAGGCCGGAGATGTAGAACTTGCGCTTGGCACCATCGGCCAGGCCTTCCACATCGCGGAAATAGAGCGGATCGTAGAAGCAGAGCGTAAGGCCGGAACCTTCGTGCTGGGCGAGGATCTCGCCGGCATGGCCACCCTTCCAGCCATAGGCGCTCTTGAAGATCATCTCATTGGTGAAGCCTTCCATGAGAGGAGAAACGGCAACCGCGGAGAGCTGACCTTCAGGGGCACCGGCCAGGGTGACGGAAGAACGCAGAAGCCCTTCGTTAGGCCAGGCCATGACCATGCGCTCGATGTTCTCGTCCTTCACGCCCCACACAGGGCGGGTACCGCCGAGTTCGAGAGTGACATTGATGACGCCGTTGATATTCTTGGGGTCTACGCCGAGGGCGACCCACTTGTCTCCCATACTTTCGAGATGCTGCATGGCTTTCTTCCATCGATAATAAAGATTTGGGGCAAAGCCCGATGTAAGATGTAGCACATTCGGGCCTGTCAGAACAATAGTATTAAGGGCACAAAAAAATGCCGGAGGAGGCCCCTTCGGCATTTTTTCTACGCATTCTGCTGCGGCTGGAAAACTAGTTTTTATCCTTGATCCTGGCCGCACGCAGCTCGATGCCACGTTTCACGGCTTCGCGATTGGCCAGCTCACTTTCGGGAGTGAGGGGCACATCGGTATAGTAGATAGCTCCGGGATGGATATCGTTCTCATCCAGAGTCTTCAGGTACCTGTTAAGGGTAGGACTGAAGCTGTAGAGATAGGGAACGACGAACATCAGAAAACCGATGCAGATGAACATCCAGAATGCGCATCTGGCATAGGCATGAGCCCTGCTGGGAGAATCCGTAGTATTCATAAGGCAATAAAGGCAATGTCCCCACCGCCGAAACGGTGGGGACAAGTTTTAGTTCGTCACTTCAGCAATTAGATGCTGGCGGTGATTTCGGGGAACACCTTGTAGAACATGATCCAAGCCATGAGGAGGGTCAGGCCAAGGTTGAAGGTCTGGCCGCAGACGTACAGCACGAGAGGCTTGCCGCCCTTGAAGTAGTGGGCCAGTTCGCGGAAGTTGGTAGCAAGACCGATAGCCACGAAGGAGAGGGTGAAGAAGTGGCCGCGGAGAGGCTTGGTGACGGAGAGCACACCCTTGTTGATGAGGGCGTAGTCAAGGTCGGCGCCGATGTTGCCAGCGATGGTGGAGAGCAGGATGGAGGCAGCGGCGAAGCCGAGCACGAACTTGGGGAAGCGGTTCCAGATTTCCATAGCGCCGACCTGCTGGCCGTCGTCGCGCTTTTCAACCTTGGTAGCAAAGTAGATAGCGACGCAGAAGGCGGACACGCCGATGAGGACGTTCTGGATCATCTTGACGGTAGCGGCGACCTGGAGAGCCTTGGGGCCGAGGAAGGCGCCAGCGGCGGCCACGGAGCCGGTGGAGTCAACGGTACCGCCGATCCAGGCGCCACCGAGCACTTCGGGAAGACCGATGAGCTTGATGAAGGCGGGCATGGCGACCATCATGATGGCGGTGAACACCATGGAGAGACCGACGGACAGGGTCAGTTCTTCCTTCTTAGCGCGGCAGGCGGCGGCCACAGCGATAGCGGCGGAGGTACCGCACACGGACATGTCGGCAGAGATGGTGATGTTCAGGGTCTTGGAGGGCATCTTCAGGACCTTCTGGCCGAAGATGTAGGTGCCGCAGAGAACGATGGGGGTAACCACCCAGGCCACGAAGATGCCGGGGATACCGATGGCGAGGATCTTGTTGAAGAGAACTTCAGCGCCGAGGAGCACGAGGCCGGCCTTGATGTAGTATTCGACCTGCACGGCGGGCTTGATCCACTTGGGGGTGCCGATGGTGTTGGCGATGACCATACCGGTCACGATAGCCATGATTTCGCCGTTCACGCCGTACTGGGCAGTAGGCTTGTAGCCGCCGAGCACGTTGGCGAGGCAGGAGAGAGCGAACACGGCGAGGAAGCCGATGAAGTAGCTGACGAAGTTGGTGCCCATGACGACCATGCCGAGGCCGGTGATGACACCGAGGCCGAGGGCGAGGACGACGAGGCCGGGGATCTTGTTGGAATCCTTGCCGACAGCCTTCTTGGCCTTGTCAGCGTCCTTCACGTCCTTCTGCCAAGCCTTGATGGCGGTCTCGGCAGCCTTGTTCAGGTCGGCGTTCTGGAAGTTGGCGGCAGCAGCGGCGTCCTGAGCGACCTTAGCGGCAGCCTTGGCAGCCTTAGCCTTTTCAGCGGCGGCCTTGGCGGCGGGTTCCTTGTCAGCCTTCTTGTGGCTGATGAAGGCGTCCATGGGGTTGCTGGACCACTTGCCGGGCTTGCCGAGGTAGCTGATGAGGGTCTTGGCGGCGGGCAGAGAAGCGCCGGTCACCTTCTTCTTGGCAGCCTGAGCATCGATGAGTTCGATGGTCTTGAAGGGCTTAGCCTTTTCAGCGGCGATGATGGTGTTGTAATTGTTGATCTTAGCTTCGATGTCAGCGCGGCCGTTCATCATGATGAGGCCGGAAACGATGATCACGAAGAAGCCGATCCAAATAGCCCAGTAGTCTTCCTTGAGCCAAAGGTCCGACCATTTCGCACGGCCGTCATCAACAACGATGTTGGAATCAGTAGCCATATTGAGTCCCCTGCTTAAAAAGTTGTAAGATTGACTCTCCTCAAGTCTTGTCCAATCAATAACAAACTCAGGCCCTATTGGCAAGCACCGAACACCCGTGGCGCAGAGAGCCCCTCCGGAGCCTCTCCGTGATAGACACGGACCGGGGGAACCTATGCGTTTTCGGGCTGGGCTGAGCGTTTTTTCACGGCTCAAAACTCGGAAGAATTCCGAAACAAGCAATCGTGCCTATGCAAAATAGACACGAAACCTCGTTTTTGTAATTAAATTTTGCCGGGCTGGCAAGTGCCGACTCAGGCCTTCTGAGCGGCTTCCTTCAGCTCCTTCCAGTATTCGTCGGAAACATCGTAGCCGAATTCATATGCTTTTTCAGCATATTCCTTAGCTTTCTGCACGTCGCCGAGCTCGAAGGTGGCGAGGGAGAGATTGTTCCAGGCGGGGCCGAAGGCAGGCTGTTCCTTGAGGACCATGCGGCTCATCTCGGCGCTCTTCTCGTACTCGCCCTTCATGTAGAGGGCAGAAGCGAAGGTGGCGCGAGCCTGCACATAGCGGGGGTCCCAGGTGAGAGCCTTGTGAAGAGCGGTGATAGCTTCGTCCACTTCGCCGCGCTGCAGATGCACGAAGCCCATGTTGGCCCACGGGATGGGGTACTTGGCGCGGAGCTGGGAAGCTTCCTTGTTATACTGGTAACAGCCATCGAGGTCGCCGCGGCGCAGGCAGAGGCCGCCGAGCTGGACATAGGCTTCAGCCATGTGGGCAGACTGGCGGATGGATTCGAGGAAGCAGTTCTCAGCTTCGTCGTAGTCGCCAAGGGAGAGCATGGCCACGCCGAGGTTGTAGTGATGGATAGCGCACTTGGGATCCTGGGCTATCTCAGCCTGCAGGTCCGCGATATACTCGTTGATGTCGTCGTAACGCTGTTTCATAGGATGTACCCTTCTTTCTTTAGCAGTTCATGGTACCAGGCGGCGAATTCGTAAGTGCCGAGAAATTTGTCCTGCTTGTTGACGATGCCGGAAGCGGCCTGCATAGCACCCTGGAGGAAAGCCTCGCTCGGGTCTTCAGTGCCGAGGCGCTTGGCTTCCTTCTTCTTGTGGGCAACGAACTCCTGCACGAGCTGCTGGGTGGTGCGCTTCGTGATGTCAGTACGGATGTCGTTGGGTTCGTTGGGCTCGGGGAACGGATCCCAGTTCTCGTAGCCTATGCGGTCGATGAACTTGCGGCGGCGCGGCGAGATCTTCTCATACAGGTCGCGCTTGAGCTTCTCTTCTTCGGCGTTGAGCTGGCGCGGCTTCTGCGTGCGCAGGATGGATGCTATGGACATGGCTACTCCTTGGGAGCGGGGCCAACGCCGAGGTAGGCATCGTCATACTTGGTGACGAGGGCCATGGAAACAGGAACGTAAACGCGGTGCAGTTCGCGGAAGCGGGAACCCACAGCGGCGCCGATGCGGCGGCTCATGTCGGCGAGGCGGTCCTGGATACGGTCCAGAGCCACGGTAGGATAGGCGCCGCCCTGCTTGAAGCCGCACTGGCCGCAGACGTGGGCCTTGCCATGGATGGAAGTAGGCACACCGTAGAGACGGCAGGTGATGGGGCGATGCTCATAGAGCAGGCAGGTCTGGTCCAGACCGAGGAGGGGGCAGCGGATGCGTTCCTTGGCGGCTTCGACGAGGATTTCCTCATCGCTCTTGCCGCTCTTGGCCTGCTTGAAATAGTGGTGCTTCAGACGGGTGAGCTGGCGGTCGGCATCGCTGGCGGCCTGAAGGACGGCGGAACGGCGGATGCCGAAGCCGAATTCCTTGTTGAAGGCGCGGTTCAGATACATGGCCTCAACGAGCGAGAGGTCAAAGGAGGCATGACAGCAGCTGCTGCAGCCGGTGGAGCAGGTCACCTCTTCGGGGAACTGTTCCTTCACGCGGTTGAAAAGCTGTTCAGTCTGCGCGGCAAGCTGTTCATATTCCTGAAAAATTGCGTCCAATTCCGAGCTCATCATCAAAATCCCGTAGAAAGAGTTACAAAAACCGCCGGATGAGCATGCCCATCCGGCGGCAAACGGCTCAAAGCTGGCCGTCCCCTTGCGGGCGGCGGTCCGCTTGGCGCGGGCGGACGGTTTCGAGACCGTCCTACGCCAGGGGGTCATACCCCCAGAACGTTAGTCTTCTTCGATGGTGATAGCGTCGTGTTCGCAAACGCCGGTGCAGGAATCGCAGCCGAGGCATTCTTCTTCGTTCACGGGGTTGGACTTATCGCCGTCCATTTCCCAAACGGAAACGGGGCAGATGTCAACACACTGGCCGCAGCCAACGCACTTATCAGCGTCAAAAGTAATCTTGTAGCCCATAACAGCCTCCAGATGTTGGATCAGATGAATCCGATCCTGTTAATAAATTCCGAGTTTGGCGAACGCGGGTCAGCGCGTCCGATGTTTGAAGTCCTAGCCTGACAGGCGCACGCTGTCAAGCGGCATGACTGATGAAACGCAGGCTTTTGCGGCTCAGGCCTTCACGGCCAGACCGGCGGCCTTGGCAACGGCCTCGGCGGCAGCTCTGGTGAAGTCTTCGGCGGGCATGGCGGCACGCTCTTCAGCGGTGAGCAGGAGCTGGGGATGGTTCACCAGCTCGGCGCGGGCCTTCACGCCGTATTCTTCGGGGAAGGAATCTTCGAAGTACATGTTCTGGAAGCCGGCGAACTTCAGGGCGTGGGCCGTGGAGTCGAGGATGCAGAACTCGTCGTCGCGCAGTATGCCCATTTCCATGGCCTTGAGCATGCCGGCGAAGCTCTCGCCGCCCTGCGTGCAGGCGATGTTGCCGAAGCGGTTCACGAGGATCATGGAGTCCATGATGGCCTGTTCCGTCACCTGCACCACGTCGAAGCGGCCGCCGAGGGCCTCGTACTTGTCCACGAGGTTCTTCACGCGGGGGAAGGACACGGGCGCGCCGATCATGGCGGCCTGGGCCACGCTGGGCTTGACCTTCACGGTCTCGTACACGCGGCTTTCCTTCGGCTGGCTGTAGTAGCGCCACACGGGGTCGGCATGGTGGGTCTGCACGCCCACGATGTGGGGAAGCTCTTCGATGATGCCGAGGCGGTACATCTTGAGGCAGGCGGAGATCATGGAAGTGATGTTGCCGGCGTTGCCGATGGGCATGAAGAGGGCCTTGTCGCCCATCTTCCAGTCGTACCACTGGGCGGCTTCGTAGGCGTAGGATTCCTGGCCGAGCACGCGCCAGCTGTTCTTGGAGTTGAGCAGGGCCACGCGGTAATGGTCGGCGAGGTATTCCACGACCTTCATGCAGTCGTCGAACACGCCGGGCACTTCCAGCACCTGAGCGCCGGAGCCGAGGGGCTGGGCGAGCTGGGCGGGAGTGACCTTGCCGTGGGGCAGGAGCACCACGGTGCGGATGGGGTCGCCCACATAGGCGCCGTACATAGCGGCGGCGGCAGAGGTGTCGCCGGTGGAGGCGCAGATGGTGAGCACTTCGTCCCAGCCGTTCTTGCGCACGAGGGACTTCAGGTAGCTGTAGGCACCGGCCATGCCGCGGTCCTTGAAGGAGGCGCTGGGGTTCATGCCGTCGTTCTTGTAGGCGAAGCGGCGGCCCACATGCTTCTGCAGAGCGGCGGAAGCCTCGATGATGGGGGTGTCGCCTTCGCCGAGGTAAACGATGTCTTCTTCTTCCAGGACGGGAGCCATGAGCTCATAGAAGCGGAAGATGCCGCGCAGAGCGGTGTGGCGGGTAGCACGGCGGGCATCGAAGAGGTCGCGCCAGTACTGAGCGCCCTTCTCCTTCATTTCCTCGAAGTCGAGGTCTTCGAGAAGGAGCACGCCGCCGCAGTCGGGGCAGGTATAGAGGAGCTGGTCCACCGGGTGGCGGTGACCGCAGTTCATGCAGACATATTCCATGCGCGCGCGGCGCTGGGGGAAGCCCTGAGACATATTGAACTCCTGAAAGGGAAAATGAGCGGCCAGCATAGGGCTTTTGCCCCCCGGCCGCAACAGGGAAACACTTCTTAATTAAACTCTGCGCACAGGAACGCCGGCCTTGGCCATGAAATCCTTGCACTCGGCGATGGAGTACTGGCCGTAATGCACGATGGAGGCAACCAGCGCGGCGGAAGCACCGCCCGTGGTCACGGCGTCCACCAGATGCTGGGGATGGCCCGCACCGCCGGAAGCGATGACAGGGATGGTCACGGCATCGCTTATCATGCGGGTGAGCGTGAGTTCGTAGCCGTCGCGGGTGCCGTCGGCGTCGATGGAGTTGATGCACAGCTCGCCCGCGCCCAGCTCCTCGCACTTCTTCGCCCAGGCGATGGCGTCCATGCCCATGTACTTGCGGCCGCCGTGTATGACTATCTCGTAGCCGGAGGGGCAGACCTCGCTCACGGGCACCTGCTTCACGTCCATGCCCACCACGATGGCCTACGAGCCGAAGGCATCGGCGCCGCGGCTGATGAGATACGGATCCTTCACGGCGGCGGAGTTCACGGAGACCTTTTCCGCACCGGCAAGGAGCACGGCGCGCATCTGCTCGACGGTAGAGATGCCGCCGCCCACGGAGAACGGGATGAAGATGCAGCTGGCCACGCGCTCCACGACATCGAGGAAGATGCCGCGGGATTCGTGCGAAGCCGTGATATCGTAGAAGACTATCTCGTCCGCACCTTCCTCATAATAGCGGCGGGCCGTCTCGACAGGATCGCCGATATCGACGTTGCCTTCGAACTTGACGCCCTTGGTGAGGCGCCCGTCACGGACATCGAGGCAGGGGATGAGGCGGCGGCTCAGGCGGCTGATATCAGACATGGGCGGCCTCCTGGCATATCTTGTAGAAATTCTGGAGTATCTGGAGGCCGGGGCGGCCGCTCTTCTCGGGGTGGAACTGCAGAGCCCAGAGGCCGGGGCGGCCGTAGGCGGCGGTGAACTCGAGGCCGTACTCACAGGTGGCGATGATGAGCTCTTCGGCAGGTTCCGTATAGTAGCTGTGTACGAAGTAGTACTGGGCGTCGGCTTCGATGCCGGCGAAAAGCGGATCGTCCTGCTTCATCCTGAGGGCGTTCCAGCCCATGTGCGGGATGCGGATAGGCTGGCCGCCGTCCATGAGCTCGGGCGTGAAGCGGCGGCAGATGCCGGGCAGTATGCCCAGCGTTTCCACATCGTTCTCCTCACTGCGCTCGAGCAGTATCTGGCAGCCGAGGCAGATGCCCAGGAGCGGCTTCTTCCTGGCGATTATCTCGCGCAGGACCTTGTCCATGCCCGTAGAGGTGAGCTGGTTCATGGCCTGACCGGCCGCGCCCACGCCGGGGAAGATGACGCCCTCGGCAGAGAAAAGGACTTCGGGATCGGCCGTTATCTCGGCGGGGATGCCGAGCGAACGGAGCGCGCGGAGCACGCTGGTCTGATTGCCCGCTTTGTAATCGAGGATGGCAAGCATGCTGTATCCAGAGTAGAGTTTACAATTCCGTCAAAAACTGATGCCTGTACGAGTACGACTGCCCGCTCCGAAGCCGCTGCTCCCGGTACTGAACGTCGTCTTCATGGAGCCGTCGACCTTCACATCGATATTGCTGAGGTCGTCCTTCGTGCATGCCGGAAGACTGCACAGCGCAAAAACGACAAAAACGACGGCAGACATGAGGTTTTTCATAGGGCGGTCTCCTCCGCGCATCATAACGAAGACAACAGACAGCGCAAGCCCATTTTTATACCATAATGTAAAATCTCCCCGCCCTGCCCTGAAAAACTCCTCCGTCCGGCGAAAAATGCGCGTAAAAATACGCTCATGGGTTGACAGCTTGGCTCAGCAGGTGCAAACAGGGTCTTTACAATAATGAAAAACCCGCATCCCTTCCTATGCGGGCCCCGAACAGGAGAATACACCGATGACTAAGTCCCTCCACGTTGCTGTGTGCGGCGCGACCGGCGCCGTCGGCCGCGAAATGCTCAAGACTCTCGCCGAGCGCAACTTCCCCGCCGCTTCCATCACCGCCCTGGCCTCTTCCCGCTCCGCGGGCACCAAGGTCCCCTACGGCGACGACGAGATCACTGTCAAAGAAATGACGAAGGACTCCTTCAAGGGTATCGACCTCGCCATCTTCTCCGCCGGCGGCTCCGCCTCCAAGGAATTCGCTCCCTACGCCGTGGCTTCCGGCTGCGTGGTGGTGGACAACTCCAGCGCCTGGCGCATGGACGAACGCTGCCCCCTCGTGGTGCCCGAAGTGAACGCCGACGCCCTCGAGAAGCATAACGGCATCATCGCCAACCCCAACTGCTCCACCATCCAGATGCTCGTGGCCCTCAAGCCCCTGCACGACGCCGCCACCATCAAGCGTATCGTGGTCTCCACCTATCAGGCCGTGTCCGGCACCGGCAAGAAGGGCCTCGACGAACTCGAGACCCAGGTGCGCCACCTGTTCAACATGCAGGAGATCGAGACCAACGCCTACCCCCACCAGATCGCCTTCAACTGCCTTCCCCACATCGACGTCTTCATGGACAACGAGTACACCAAGGAAGAAATGAAGATGGTGAACGAGACGCATAAGATGCTCGACCAAGTCGGAGGCCAAGCGGTCTT
>JAZQMJ010000073.1:0-1580 GCA_045543435.1 Mailhella sp. | reverse complement strand
TCCCCCCCCTCGCCGCTTGAAGCCGCCCCGAGTCCGAGCAAGCACTTTCGCCCTTTCCGTAAAATTTCTTTGACAAAGCTCCCATCCCGGAGCAAAATAATTTTTCCTTTTTTATCTAAAACTCTCTACGCCTCAAAAGATCCGCCATGTCTCTTTTCAGCGAACCGGCAGTCCGTTCCCAGCTCAAAGCCATAGGCCGCGCCTTCCTCCTGCTCCTCGGGCTCGGCCTCGGCGTGGTCCTGCTCTACCTCGTCTTCATCTTCGACGCCATGTCCAATCTGCGCGTCCGGGAACTCGGCCCCATAGAGCTGGCCCAGAGCGTCATGCTCGCCACCACCACGGGCCTGTACTTCCTCGAGGCCTATCGCCGCCCGGCCCTGCGCCGCGCCATGGTGCTCGTGGCCGGCTTCTTCGGCTGCATGCTCATACGCGAGCAGGACTACTTCCTCGACTTCATCCGCCACGGCTTCTGGGTGTACCCGGCCCTTGCCCTTGCCTTCGGCTGCATAGCCTACGCCTGCACGGACCTGCGCCGCACCCTTTCCGGGCTGGAACGCTTCGTGCGCTGGAAGCACTTCCCCATACTGCTCATAGGGCTGGTCATCGTGCTCGCCTATTCCCGCCTCTTCGGTTCGGGCTACGGCTGGAAGCTCCTTCTGGGCAAAAAGTTCATCTACAGCATGAAGGCAGGCGTGGAGGAATCCAGCGAACTTCTGGGCTACCTCTTCATCCTCGCCTCCGCCGTGCTCGCCAACACCGACAAGCGGCTGAACTGATTCATTTTTCAAGAAAAGAAAAGGCGTCGCCTCCCTCCGGGGAAGCGGCGCGTTTTTCTTTAACGCAGAAAGCCCCCGGCACATCAGCACCGAGGGCTTTTCTCATTAATATCGCAGTGTTCGCGCTTACTTCTTGGCGGCGATCATCACGTTGGAGGACTTGAACACCGCAGTCACGGCGGCGCCGCGTTCCACGCGCAGGCGGGTGATGCCTTCGAGGGACACGGTGGCGTTCAGCTCGAGGCCGGAGGGGGTCTGGAGCACCACTTCGCCGTTCACGAAGCCGCGCACGAGCTTGGTCACCTTGCCGGTGAACTGGTTGCGGCAGCACACGTCCCAGTCGTCGTTGTCGCTCACGAGCAGGATCTCAGTGGCCTTCACCAGGGCCAGGGCTTCGCCGCCCACGGAAAGGCCGAGGCGTTCGGCGCTGGCGTGGGCCAGCTGGCCGTACACCTTCTCGCCGGAAGCGAGGGTGAGTTCCACTTCGTCGTTGAGGCCGCCAAGGATGATGGCAGTTATCTTGCCCTGAAAGGTATTGCGGGAGCTGGTCTTCATATCTATCTCCTCAAGCCCGGAAGGGCCGTTTGTTTTTGCGCGTGAAAGGATAGTCGAAAGGAGCGGGACTTGCAAGCGCGAATATGCGGAAGCGCCCCGCCCGCGCCTGAGGGGAAGGCCGGGCGCAAGGCCCAAACTTAAAGCTTCACTTCACCTTTTAAAAGGGCGAGGAACTCTTCCTCGTCCAGCACGCGTATGCCGAGGGAGCGCGCCTTGTCCAGCTTCGAGCCCGGGTCCGCGCCCACGATG
>JAZQMJ010000072.1:0-11934 GCA_045543435.1 Mailhella sp. | reverse complement strand
CCTATCTTCAAAACTTTTTATTTGGATAGACATAGGTACAGCAAAAGCCCCGCGAGTCGCATGACTGGCGGGGCTTTCATATGTGCTGTTAGATGAGTCTTACTTGCCGGACTTCTTCAGGGCGGCGGCGATGAAGTCCTTGAGCAGGGGGTGGGCCTTCATCGGGCGGGACTTGAATTCGGGGTGGAAGTGGCAGGCGAGGAACCAGGGATGGTCGGCCAGTTCCACGATCTCCACGAGCTTGCCGTCAGGGGAGGTGCCGGAGATGACGAGGCCCTTTTCCACGAGCAGTTCGCGGAAGGCGTTGTTGAACTCGTAGCTGTGGCGATGGCGTTCGGAAGTTTCTTCCAGCTGGTAGGCGGCAGCGGCGAGGGTGTCGGGAGCGATGATGCAGGGGTAGGCGCCGAGGCGGAACTCGTCGCTCTTGTCGCTGATATCGTTCTGGAATTCCTTGGCCTTCTGGCGATAGTCCACGCCTTCCATGGTGTAGATGACGTTCTGATCGTTCTCAGGAGCGAATTCGGCAGAGTTGGCATGGTCGAGGCCGGCCACGTTGCGGGCGAATTCGATGACGGCGCACTGCAGGCCGAGGCTCTCGCCGAAGAAGGGGATCTTGTTTTCGCGGGCGTAGCGGATGGCTTCGATCTTGCCTTCCACGCCGCGGTAGCCGAAGCCGTCGGGCACGAGGATGCCGTCGCAGCCCTTGAGCTGGGCGTCGGCAGTCTTGGCGGTGATCTCTTCGGAGTTGATGTAGCGCAGGTCGAGGCTGGTCAGGTTGGCCACACCGGCGTGCACGAGGGCTTCATGCAGGCTCTTGTAGGCTTCCTTGAGCTCGACGTACTTGCCCACGATGCCGATGGTGATCTTGCGCTTGGTGCTTTCTTCGAAATCGACCATGAGCTTGCGCCAGCCGTCGAGGTGGGCGCGGCGGGCAGGCAGGGTGAGGAGCATGGCCACCTTGAGGTCGAGGCCTTCGTCGTAGAACTTGAGCGGCACTTCGTACACGTTCTTCACGTCCACGGAAGTGAACACGGCATCCTGATCCACGTTGCAGAAGAGGGCGAGCTTCTTCTTGAGGTCGGCAGGCAGGGGCTTTTCGCAGCGGCAGAGGATGATGTCGGGCTGGATGCCGATGGCCAGCAGGGCCTTGGTGCTGTGCTGGGTGGGCTTGGTCTTGTATTCGCCGGCGGCCTGGATGTAGGGAACGTAGGAAAGGTGGATGTTCAGGCAGTTCTGGCGGCCGAGTTCGGAACGGAGCTGGCGGATGGCTTCGAGGAAGGGCAGGCCTTCGATATCGCCGACAGTGCCGCCGATCTCCACGAGGGCCACGTCAGGGGCGTTTTCAGATTCGCCGATGCGGAGAAGGGTGTTCTTGATCTCGTCGGTGATATTGGGGATGACCTGGATGGTGCCGCCCTTGTATTCACCGCGGCGTTCCTTGTTGAGGACGCGCCAGTAGATGCGGCCGGAAGTGATGGTGTTCAGCTGGGAGAGGGAAACGTCGAGGTAGCGTTCGTAGTGACCGAGGTCGAGGTCGGCTTCGGCGCCGTCATCGGTGACGAACACTTCGCCGTGTTCGAGGGGGTTCAGCGTGCCGGGGTCGATATTAAGGTAGGGGTCGAGCTTCTGCACGGTCACAGAAAGGCCGCGAGCCTTCAGCAGAGCGCCGAGAGAGGCCACGGCGAGGCCTTTGCCAAGAGAGGAAAGGACGCCGCCGGTGACGAAGATAAATTTGGTTTTCATGTGTGAACCCTTCTCTATTTGAAAAAACGTATAGGTTAAGCACATGGCAGGGGCTTGGCGAATCTTTGATAAATCGCCCTGTTGCGACCCGTGCCTGAACAGTTATACGCGATAGCCCTTTGGATGGAAAGCGATAAATGGCCCTCTGAAAAATTTTTTTAGTCAGAAGAAAAAACTGTTGACATTGAAAATAGAATTCATTACTAATTTATCAACGAGAGCGAGAGAGCCTCTCAAGCAGAAAGGCCGCTCATTTGAAAATCGCAGAGTGTTCGCAAAAGGCAGCAGGACAGCATATTGACCTCCCCCCTCCCTCCGCCGTCTGATGACGGCTTGACTCCGGCCTCGCCGGAGGACGTCAGGCGGCAAAATTTCGTGAAGGCGAAAGCCTTTGCAGGTATTGGAACACGGGCGTTCCGTGTTCTGGCTGAGGCCATGCCTCAGTCTCCTGGTGCGGCGAGGACCGCCCTCCGGCATGGAGGGCGGTCCGAAAACGTGCCAGATCTCTTGCATAGCCATAACAGCGGCGGGATGATCCGAGCATTCCGCTGGTCCACCGCGCTTTGTTCCGAGGAAGCGCTTCAGCCGGGCATTTGTCTGGATGTCCGGCAAAATTTCTCTGCCTCTGCGGCAGGAGCATGGAAAGCAGATCCATGTCATTCTTTCGCCAGAGGCTTTTGAAGGACCAGGTCCCCTTCGAAAGTCCCTCCTCCGCATTGCCAGTATGTAAGCCATGCATGCTGGCAAAATTTCCCCCCAGGCCTCTTCCGGCCTGGTCAGGCCTAGGGATGCCTGACCGAATTTCAGTCCTGCCATGGCCCCGATATCTGACGCGAGCGGGGCATGCTATGGCCTCAGCGGCGGAAGGAGAGAGCTTCCGCCCGCCTGCGAACACCGCGCTGATCACTCCTGCATCGCTGTGCAACGCATACAGAAAGGCCGCCCGTCGGAAATATCCGGCTGGCGGCCCTTTTGTCGTTCTTATTTTCCGCAGTTGCCGCGGTAGGGGCATCGCTCGCATCGCTGTGTGCGGCGCGGCATGAACTCCCGCGCTTCGGCCATATGGCGGAGGACGAAGGAGAGCAGCTGAGGGATGCGTTCGGCGATGATGCCTGCGCGCTCCTCTTCCTCCACGTCGCGGCCCATGAGCGAGACTTCCTCGCCGCCGTCGGCCAGCTGTACCCATGCGGCGTCGGCCAGCGGCGAAAGGCGCATATGCCCGGCGTTCTTCGGATCATGCCCGCACATATAGAGGTAGCAGGGGAGCTGGAGGCTGGGCAGGCTGTCCGCAAGTTCGGGAAGGGGGTCGGGCATGCCGGGAGTCCAGTCGCGCATGGCCTGCCACAGATCTTCGTCGTGCCAGAATGCGCGGCGCGGGCTTTTGCTGGCGCGGCCGCTCTTGTAGTCGAGGATGACGAGGCCTTCTTCTCGGCGGTCGAGCCTGTCTATCTGCCCGGCGAGCACGAAGCGGCGGTCGCCGAGGAGGAGTTCGGCGGAAGTGTCGTTCTCCAGCTGGAGCACTTCGGTGAGTTCCGGCTGATGTCCAAGGAACTCGGCCAGGCGATGCGGGCCGGCGGCTTCGAGCATGAAGCGGCTCTGGGCGGGCAGGCTGTCGCAGAGGCCGCTGGCGTCCAGCTCTTCGCGGAAGAGCGCGGCGAGGCGTTCGGCGGAGATGTCGCCCGGCCTCAGGAACTTGCCCAGATACGGCTCGAAGGCTCGGTGCAGGACCTTGTGGAGCATGGTGCCCACGGCAGGGTAGTCGTCCCCTTCCGGCACTTCGTCCAGCTCGTACAGCGAACAGACATGCCTGTGGAAGAAGCGTGCCGGGCAGGAAAGGTATTCGTCCAGCCGGGAAGGCGAGAGCGGCTTGCCCAGCAGGGCGTCCATGCGCCTGTCGATGTCCGGCGTGCGCGGGATGGCGGCATCCTGTGCGGCGGGCGGGGCGGAAAGAGGGAAGGAGGCCGCCGTGAGCGGTCCTTCGCCGGAGCGGAGCCTGTGCCCTTCGCGCTGTTCCACCTTCCAGATGGCTTCTTCCACGAAGCGGGAACGCTGTTTCTTGGCATCCATGATGCCGGAACTCTGCACGCCTTCCTGCCAGTAGAGGAAGACTTCCTTCGCGCCGGCGAGGAGGCGGTGGAAGGTATGCGCGGCCAGCAAATCGCGTCTTCCGCTGTCCGGCAGGCCGAGCATGTCGCGCAGGCTGTCGGGCAGGAGCGGGTCGCGGCTGGGAGCGCCGGGCAGGGCGTCTTCCGTGAGGTCGAGCATATAGACCCTGTCGAATCGCAGGAGGCGAGTCTCCAGCGTGCCGAGTATCTGCAGGCCGGTGAGCGGGTCTGCCTCGAAGGGCACGCGCTGTTCGGCAAGGCTCTGGCGCAGTATGGCGAACAGTGAGTCCGGAGCGAGCGTTTCCGTACACAGGGCGTTGTCCGCCAGGTCGGGGATGACGTTCTGCATGAGGCGGGCGAGGCATTCGGCATCCAGCGGGAAGCGCGGCCAGATATGGCGGCCGTGTTCCAGAAGGAGCTGGCACAGGGCCTGCAGGCGTTCGGAGAGCCCGCGCAGGGTATGCACCTCGCGCCAGCTGGAGACGAGGATGTCCATGACCTTGACCAGAAGGGCGCCGTTCTCTTCGCTGACGCCCTCAAGAGGGGGCAGGCCCTTGGACTCGCGGTCGATATCGCCCAGCACTTCGTCGAGGAGATCTTCCGTCAGCGCGGCAGGGGAGACCATGCGCGAACCTTTCCTCAGGGCGCGTTCCATGTGCATGAGGAAGGGGCGAAGGGGCTGGACCTCTGTAATATTCGACTGGTCTAACTCTTCGTTTCCATCAGGCTGGCTTCCGCTCACGCAGAGCATGCGCACATAGGGATGGCGCATGAGGTCCATGAGCGGCTTCCAGCGCACGCGGCCCTGCGCATCCATGCTTTCCCGCACCTGGAGCATGCGTTCCACAAGGCGCGCCAGAAGCGAACGTTCAAGCGGATAGCCCAGTGAGATGTTGATATTTTTTTCCGGGATATGGTGCAGGGTGGGCATGAGCAGGGCGTCGTGCGAGATGACGACGGCGCGGCTTTCCTCGGGGTGGGGCGAGCGTTCCAGCTCCTGCTTCAGTTCAAGGAGCTGGGAGTGCAGGTCGTAGCCGGCAAAGAAATGGATATTCGGCTCCCGCGTTCCTCTTTCGCCCATGAGAGAGGCCTGCGTTTTCCAGCGTTTGAGCCATCTGCGATGTTCGGCACAGCTCCAGTGTTCGTCACTCTCAAGGATGGCGGGATCGGTATGCAGGCATATCTCTGCGCCGTGTTCCCAGAGGTAGCGGAAAAGCCTGTCTTCAGACTCTGTGAGGCGCACGAAGCCTGCGATGATGATCTTCTTCCCCTGCAGTTTGAGCGGGAGGTCGGGGGCGGCTTCGGCCATGAGCGCCGCCCTTTGGGATTCCAGACCGGGAGTGCTCATGCCGCGGCTGATGATGCGGGCGCGCCAGTCCTCCTGTATGCTTCTGAGCGAACCGAGCAGGGCGGCGGCGTAGTCGGAGACAGAGTCTTCCACATGGTGCAGGTCGTCGGCGTCGATCATATGCCCGGCGCATTCATCCAGCAGTTTGGCGAGTCGAACACCCCACGGGAAGAAGCGGACCATGCCGTCTTCCGCGCCAAGGTCGCGGGCCAGCTTGGCAAGCGGGCTTCCTGCGGGAGCAGACGCGCCTACGGCCTGCACGCTTTCTTTGACGATGGCTACCTGATCCAGCGTTCCGGCCATGCGCGGTACGGCGCGGGTCCAGCTTTCGAGGCAGTCCCGAATGAGCTGGGTGGAGCTGACGATATGCGGGAGCATGATGGGCTTGCCCGCATTCTTCTTATAGATATCGAGCAGGTAGCGGCGCGGACGCTTGAGCGGGAAGACGATGACGGCCTTGCCGGGCTGGCCGCCGGTGATTTCGTCAGCGAGGGCGTGTATGCGCAGGAGGAAGTCGTCGCTCCACGGGACGATGCGGAAGGGCGAACGGCCGTTCTGTCTTGAGGAGGGGGACGCCGTGCGGCGTCTGCGCCGGGGAGCTTCCGCGCCGGGGGCGAGAAGGGAAAGGTCAGGCATGGCAGTCTCCGTCGGCAGTATCCAGAGCTATGAGGGTTCGGCGGTCGAGATAGACGAGGACGCCGCGAACAGGCAGGTCGGAGGCTTCTCCCAGCAGGCGGAGGTAGCGGGAGAGCTGTTCCACATGGGCCGGGGCGGGCAGGTCGCCGGGCGTGCCTGTCTTGTATTCTACGGCTACGAGTTCGCGCCCGTCATCCACGAGAAGGTCCACGCGGAACTGGCGGCCTTCGCCGTCCAGTATGGCGTGTTCAGGAGTGCCGAAGGCCAGCCAGTGCGGCGTTTCGGGCAGGGCCGCATACCATGCGAGATCTTCGGTGATGTCGGCCAGAACGGCTTCCTTGTCCGGAACGGGCAGGGGGAAGGTGGAAAGCCCTCGGGCGGCGGCAAGTTCGGCATCGCGCCGGGCCGAGGCCGCGCCTATGCCCGAGACCTGCAGGCATTCGAGGCAGTGATGCACCAGAGTGCCGCGCCGGCGTGCTGTGAAGGTCCAGTCTTCCAGCGGGGAGCGGAACATGCGCAGACGCGGGAGCCAGCCCATAGGACGCCAGCGTTCTTCCTGGCCTTCCGCTGGTGCAGGCGGAGCAGGCTGTGCGGGGACTTGCGCTTCGGAGGGAGGCGCGGCTTCTTCGGCTGTTTCAGGGGAAAGGATAGGGGGCGCTTCTGGTTCGTCAGACTGAGGAGCTTCGCCCCAGGTCGCCGTCTGCCCGACTTCCTTCATCTGCGGATGCAGGCGGGCGATGAGCTGGTCCAGCATGGCAGGCACTGCGCCGCATTCGGGGGAGGGCAGGAAGCAGTAAAGCTCGGAGACGGCGCGAGTCATGGCGACGTAGGCCAGATGCAGGGATTCGCGTGCTATGCCCATGCGGTGCCTATGCCATACGTCCCCCATCTCCTTGCAGAGCGGGGCAAGCACGCCCACGCTGCGGCTGGGCCAGAATACGGCCTTGTCGTCCGAGGCGCGGCCCAGCGGGAAGTCCATCCACGGGAGTATGACCACGTCGAATTCCAGGCCCTTGGCCTTGTGCATGGTCATGATGCGCACGGCATCCATGCTTTCGGGCAGGGGGGCTTTTTCCTTGCCTCCGTTCACGTCCCACCAGTCGAGGAAGCCGGAAAGGTCGGAGATGCCCTGTTCCTCGATGCTGAACAGGACTTCGAGGAAGCGGCGCAGGAAGCCTTCGGCGCTGGGCAGGCGTTCCGTGACGCTCCAGCGCTGGAGAACCTCCATGGAGGCGTCGTATGGTGTGAGCAGTCCTACGCCATCGAGCAGAGGCGCGAAAAAGGCTTCCCATGTTTCCGGGAAATCTTTGGAGAACTGCCTTGCCAGCGTATGGACGCGGGGGCGGCTCGAGGCCCAGTCCGCAAGGCGGCTGAGGGTGAGAGGCATGCCGCTGGCGTCGAGGAGCGGCGGCAGGAGCTGGCGGCCTGCGAGTACGGACCAGAAGGCGAGGTCGTCTTCCGGCGTGTTCAGGAAGCGGAGAAGCGAGACGAGCTCAGCCACGGCAGGCTGTTCGGCAAGGAGCAGGCTGCCTTGCGTGACCACGGGGATATGCCGCGCCATGAGCCACGAAGCCGCCTGGGAGGCCTGGTCGTTGCTTCGTGTGAGTATGCAGATGTCGCCCCACGCATGGGAGCGGCCCAGCCTTTCCACGAGGCTGGGAAGTTCCTGGAGCAGGGTGGCGTTCTCCTGCCCCTTGTCCATCCAGCGAAGATGCACATGGCCGCCGGGGCGGCAGTGTTCTGCGCTTTGCGAGGCGCGGTCGAAGGCGGCCCGCAGGAGTTCGGCCTGTTCGCCGAGGAGTTCGGCGTTCCCTTCTGCCAGCTCGGCAAGCAGGCTGGAAGCGATCTCCCTGTCTCCCACGGGCGAGAAGAGCGCGTTGTTCCAGGCGACTATGCGTTCCCGGCTGCGCCAGTTGAAGGGCAGGGTCTCGAGGCTGGGCTTTTCGATGAGGCTGAGGAGCGGAGAACGGGAGGAGACGAGGGAATCGAAGAGCGTGGCGTCGCCGCCGCGCCAGCCGTAGATGGCCTGCTTCACATCGCCCACGATGGTGAGCGTGCCGCCCTTGGCCAGGGATTCCATGGCCAGAGGCTGGATGGCGAGCCATTGGTCGAGGCTGGTATCCTGGAATTCGTCGATGAGGATATGGCTGAGGCGGGAGCCCATGCGGCAGAACAGGCCGTTCACGCCGTCGGAGTCATCGGCGGCCCGTATGGCGAGCTGTGGTATCTGCGAGGCCGCTATGATGCCGTTGCGGCGCTCGAAGTCTTCCAGTCTGCCGAATACGGCATGGGCGAGTTCGGCAAAAGGCATGAGGCGGCGCGCCTTGATGAGTATGCGCATCTCGTTCAGGTCGTCGCGCAGGCCGTCGTAAAGGGCATTGACGTCAAGGCTGGCCGCACCCCTGGAGGCCTTGTTCATGCACTCGTCGATGCTTTCTTTGCGGAAGTAGGCGGAATCCGGCACGCGGGAGGCCGAGCCCCCACATTCGGCGCAGGCGGTGAGAGCTTTGAGGAAACGCTTGTCCGCACTGAGCTTTTCATTGGAAATGCGCTGGAGCAGTTCGCGGGCATGGGCCTCTATGCCGGAAAGCATGGAGCGCAGATGGGCTTCGGCTTCTTCCGGCGTGGCGAGGTCGCTCAGGCGCCAGCCGTCGGCATTGAGCAGGAGCGAGACCATGCCCATGACGCGGTCGCGTATGCGTTCCCCGGCAAGGAAGCCTCGCATATTTTCGGAGCGAAGGAGCTGTTCGCAGGCGCGGCGGAAGAGGTCGGCAAGCTTTTCGTCGCCGTCGCGGGCCTGTTCGGCCATGATGTCGAAGATGGGGCCGGAGATGTCATCCTCGCTGAAACGCGGTTCGAAGTCCGGCGAGAGGTCGAAGTCCAGAGCGCAGAGGCGCACCATGAGGTGGAGCAGGCTGTCGATGGTGCGGATATTGAGCGCGCTGTAGTTCCGTATGAGCGTATCCACGGCAGAGGCGGCGCGGGGCGGCGTCCAGAATTTCTGTTCCGGCGTGACGCGGCGCGTCCCGGCAGGGGCGAGGGCATGGTCCTTGAGGCGGGCGAGGACGCGTTCCCTCATTTCGGCGGCGGCCTTGTTGGTGAAGGTGATGGCCAGAATCTCCTGCCAGCCGTATTCGCCTTCGGCAGAGTTCACGGCACAGCCTGCAGGGGCCTTTTTCCAGGACGCGGCGGAAGAGCCGGCAAGCAGGGAGAGGAAGGAGCCGGTGAGGGTGTAGGTCTTGCCGGAGCCGGCAGAGGCCTTTATCTGACGGAATTCGTTCATGCGCTGTATCATCCGCTATAAGCGGCTCTTCCGCAAGAGGAAACAGAAAAGCCCCGCCAGGGATGCCTGACGGGGCTTTGTGCGGCAGTGCGGGCCTGCCTGCAATATCTTAGGCCAGCTTCTGGCCGGTGGTGGCGATGACGGAACGCCAGTAGTTCGAGGTGATGTCGATCTTGCGACGGCGACGGGTCACCAGCTGGAGGGGCAGGTGGACGAAGCGGTCCTGCATGCGGGCCACGACGACGTTGGTCTTGCCGGCCATGGCGGCGTGAACGGCGTTGCGGCCGAGCTGGCCGCAGTAGACGCGGTCGTTGGTGTTGGCGGGCATGGAGCGCACGATGTAGGAGGGGTCGATATACTTGACCGTGACGTTCATGTCCTTGGCGGCGAAGTAGTTCTTGATGGCCTTCTGGAGGAAGGAGCCGATGTCGCCGAGGACGAGGTTGCCGGAAGCGTCGGTCTTGCCGGAAGCGGTGAGCAGGTCCTGACCGGCGCCTTCAGCCGCGACGATGACGGCGTGGGAACGTTCGAGCAGGCGCTTTTCGAGGGCGGGCAGGAGGCCGCCTTCACCTTCGAGCTTGAAGGGGGATTCAGGCACGAGCACGAAGTTGACCACGTTCAGGGAGAGCGTGGAGGAAGCGGCGATGAAGCCGGATTCGCGGCCCATGAGCTTGACGAGGCCCACGCCGTAGGGGGCGCCGATGGCTTCGGTGTGGGCACAGCGCAGGGCAGTGGTGGCCACGTCCACGGCGGTGTCGAAGCCGAAGGACTTGGGCACGAAGTTGATGTCGTTGTCGATGGTCTTGGGGATGCCGACCACGGCGATGTGCAGACGGCGGCGGGCGATCTCTTCCTGGATGGCGGAAGCGGCCTTCATGGTGCCGTCGCCGCCGATGATGTAGAGCATGTTGACGTTCATGCGCTCAAGGGCGTCGACGATCTCTTCGGAGCTCTGCGGGCCGCGGGAAGAGCCGAGGATGGTGCCGCCGAAGGAGTGGATTTCGGAAACGTTGCGGGGGGTGAGCTCCATGATGTCGTGATGGTACTTGGGGATGAAGCCCTCAAGGCCATAGCGGATGCCGAGGATGGAGCGCACGCCGTAGCCATAGTAGGACTCGAGGACGATGGCGCGGATAACGTCGTTCAGGCCGGGGCAGAGACCGCCGCAGGTGACGACAGCGGCCTTGGTCTTGCCGGGATCGTAATAGACATGGGCGCGGGGGCCGGCCTGTTCGAGGAAAACAGGAGCGTCGAGGCCCTTGGCGTCTTCACCGGCGTGTTCCACGTCGAGGTAGAAGGGGATGGGGGTATCGTCCACATAGGGGCCGATGGCGGGATTCTCGATCTTCGCCTTGCCCACGGTCATGATATTGGTATCTATCTGCTGAGCCATAGAAATGCCTCCAAATTTTTCGGAAATGAAAATTTTACGGCTTTTATCCTCAAATGTCACGCGAAAAAAGTTTCAATGATTCCAAAGCTCAAAGATAAAAAACGGCCGCTCACGAGGAGCGGCCGGGGGATTCAGGTCCTTCCTGTGAAGGAAGGGGAGGAACGGCGGACTTTGCCGTCATGTCCTACGCGTCGAGAGATTCTCCGATGGTGGAACGGTCGATCTGGCTGCGGCGTTCGCTGGCCTTGCGGAGCTGCTGGCCGAGGCGGTCGTTCACGAGGTCGATAGCGGCATACATATCGTCGTTCTTTTCATTGGCAACGAAGTTCACATCCTTGCCAGTGAGCTGGATATCCACACGGGGGGTGCCGCTTTCCATGGAGAGGGTGGCGAGGAGCTTGGCTTCTTCGTCATCGACCATGCGCTCGACCTTCTGGAAGCGCTTAAGGGCATAGTTCTTCAGGGGATCGGAAGGGGTAAGATTGCGGAAAACGACTTCTATCTGCATAAGCTAATCCTTCCCCGGGAAAACCGGGATGCGGGGCGGGCCCGCGTTATGGGACGCATTGAGCGGAAACGGGAGGGTTTCCTGCTCTTAAAGATAACCTAGCATGGAACAGGAAAAAGGTCCATGCCTGTATCTTCATTTTTTCAGGACGAACTTGCTTTCTTCGCCGCGCATGAGGCGGCCGATGTTGCTTCGATGCGCCCAGATGATCATGACGGCAAGGAACACGCCAAGGGGCAGGAGCTGCCAGTGGCCGAACACCGCGTAGAAGACGGCAAGCGCCACGGACATGGTCATGGAGCTGAGGGACACATAGCGGGTGAGGAAAAACACCGCGAAGAAGCAGGCCACGGCGCAGAGCAGGGGCAGGAAGGCCAGCGGGATGAGCGCGCCGATGGTGGTAGCCACGCCCTTGCCGCCCTTGAAGCCGAGGAAGGGCGACTTGATATGGCCCATGACGGCGGCCACGGCCACGAGGCTCTGCAGGAACTGGTCGGGAAGGACGTGTACGGCGATGAGCACGGGGAGCGTGCCCTTCATGATGTCGCAGAACAGCGTGAGTACGCCGCAGGGCCAGCCGCAGAGGCGGGCCACATTGGTGGAGCCGATGTTGCCGCTGCCGGCCTTGCGCGGGTCGATGCCCTTGATGGTCTTGGCGATGACGAGACCGAAGGGGATGGAGCCGAGCAGGAAGGCGCCGGCCATGCAGAGTGCAAGAGTGAGATAGGTCATAGGGAGTCCGGTATCTTCTTTAATGATAGGAGAGGAACAGGCTCTAGGCCTTCACTTCGGCGGGAGCCTCAGCGGCAGGAGCGGCTTCGGGCTGGGCTTCGGGAGCCTTTTCCGCGGGGGCGGCTTCAGGCGCAGGGGCCGCAGGAGCTTCTGCGGGAGCAGGTTCTGCCGGGGCGGGAGCTTCAG
>JAZQMJ010000071.1:0-2693 GCA_045543435.1 Mailhella sp. | reverse complement strand
CAACATCATTTTTCAACTCCTTGGCTCACAGAACGACATGGCTACGATCCGACTTCTCATGCGTATGCTGGAAAACTGCCGCTGAAGCTTTCAGTGTGATTTGAAGAATCTAACTCTGCCGCGGTCCACCGCAGCGCAGGCATGCTATGAATAATCTGCGTATCCGTTCCCAGGTGCTCGTCATCGGCTCCGGCCTTGCCGGATGCTCCGCCGCCCTCTCCCTTGCCGACAAGGGTTTCGAGGTCCATCTGCTCGTTCCGTCCGAAGAGCTGGACGGCGGCAACTCCGCCATGGCTCAGGGCGGCATAGTCTTCAGTTCCGACCCTGAAGACCAGAAGTCCCTCCAGCACGACATGTTCGTGGCCGGCCATCACTTCAACTATGACGTGGCTGTGCGCTTCCTTGCCGAGAACGGCGGGAACGCCGTGCAGTCCATGCTCCTCGATAAGCTGAACGTTCCCTTCGACCGCAACAGCGAAGGCGGCATAGACATGACGCTGGAGGGCGGCCACGCCGCGCCGCGCATCGCCCACTGCGCCGACTACACGGGCCGCACCATCATCGAGTATATGCATGCCGCCGTGGAGAAGCATGCCAACATCACTGTGATGACCAGGCGCTCCGCCGTCGATCTCGTGACTACGGAACATCATGCCCGCGCCACTTCCAGCCGCTATCAGCTCCACAACCGCTGCCTCGGCGCCTACGCCTACAACGACGAGACCAACGAGGTGGAACTGCACCTTGCCGACATGACTGTGCTTGCCACGGGCGGTGTTGGCCAGATCTATCTCCATACCACCAACAGCCCCTATGCCACGGGTTCGGGCATCAGCATGGCCCAGCGCGCCGGCGTGCGCCTTGCCAACATGGAATTCATGCAGTTCCATCCCACGGGCCTGTTCAACCGCGCCCAGCAGATACCGCTCCTCACGGAAGCCCTGCGCGGCGAGGGCGCAAAGGTGCTGAACCACAGCGGCGAACGCTTCGTTTCCCGCTACGATCCGCGCGGCGACCTTGCCCCCCGCGACATCGTTTCCCAGGCCATACTCAGCGAGATGCTGGCCACCGGCGAAGAGCATATGCAGCTCGACTGCACCGAGCTCGACTGCGACGTGACCAAGCGTTTCCCCACAGTGTTCAAGAGCGGCATGGACATGGGCATCGATATGCGTACCACGCCCCTGCCTATCGTTCCTGTTGCCCATTACTTCTGCGGCGGCGTCCTTGTCGACCTTGCAGGCCGCACGACGCTGGATCGCCTCTATGCCGTGGGCGAATGCAGCTGTACGGGCATCCACGGTGCGAACCGCCTTGCCAGCACCAGCCTGCTCGAGGCTCTGCTCTGGGGCATGTCCGCCGCCGATGACATCTCGGCCCGCTTCTTCGTCGATAAGCTGGATCAGGATATCTTCGGCTCCATCCCGGACTGGAAGCATCCCGGCGACGAGCAGAACGACGACCCGGCCCTCATCGCCCAGGACTGGACCACCATCCGCAACATCATGTGGAACTATGTGGGCATCATCCGCTCCCAGAGCCGCCTGCGCCGCGCCTTTGCCGACCTGCGCGACCTTTCGAGCCGCCTGCACGACTTCTACAAGCACACGCCGCTTTCCCAGCGCCTCGTGCATCTGTTCCATGGCTGTCAGACGGCCTACCTCATCACCCAGTCCGCCCTGCGCAACAAGCAGAGCATTGGCTGCCATTACCGCAAGAACTAGTTCGGCCCGGAATTTCCGGAAGTGAAAATATGAAAAAGACGCTTTCCCATGATGGGAGGGCGTCTTTTTTCGTGCCTGCAGGCCTAAGCGGATTCATCATTGCTTCTCAAGCCGTTCTCCTGGAAAACTGGGAGAAAAGGAGAACTGCATGAGAGTGATGATACTTGGCGGCACAGGCTTCATCGGTTCAGTACTCACGAAGGAACTTCTCAGCCGCGGACACGATGTGGTCATCACGTCGCGGCGTCCGCACCTGGCGAAGAAGAAAGTTCCGGAAACGTATGCTCCCGCCCATACCGGCGATGGGAGTGAAACGGACGCCTACCATATCCTGAGGAAGGAAGTCCGGGAAAGGGGAGGGACGGCGTTCATCCCGGCCTTCGCGCCACGGGAGGAGTCTCCTCCCGCCATGCCCTTCGTTTACGCCGTGGAACAGGAGGAAGAGAAGGCTTCGTTCTGGAGCTCTTTCGGCGGCGGCTACGAACAGCAGAAGAAGCACCTTGTGCGCGATCTCGTAGCGGCGGCCTCCGGGCAGATGCTTCCCGGTTCGTTCTGGAAAACGGCTGAGGCTCTCGGCACCATTTCCGGCAGGGAGAGCGAGGACTTTTTCTTCTCCTATCCTGAGGAGATAAGCAGTAATGGAACTCGCGGGACGGGCTGGGCCCAGAAGCCGAGAGCGGCTTCCTGCGAAGTCTGGGACGGCGTGGACGCCAAAGCCCTTGAACCGCTCCTGGGCGGCATCGACGGCGTGGTGAACCTTATCGGAGAATACCTGGGAGGCCGCTGGACCGATGCCAAGAAGGCCGCCCTCAGGAACAGCCGCATACAGGCGGGGAAGGCAGTGGCGCAGGCTGTGGCGGCGCGGGCTTCTGCCGGGGAAGACGTGCCTTCTGTGGTACTGCAGGTATCTGCCGTGGGCTATTACGGCACATGGGGTGAATTTGAATGCGCTCCTGGCTGGGATGAAGG
>JAZQMJ010000070.1:0-2666 GCA_045543435.1 Mailhella sp. | reverse complement strand
AGGGAAGGAAACTTTTTCAAAAGTTTCCTTCCCTCCCCCGTCAAACATCAATCACCCTTCTTCTCGATCTTCGCCCAGGAGTCCTTGAGGGTGACGGTGCGGTTGAACACGGGGTGTTCGGCGGAGCCGTCGGGGTCGGCGCAGAAGTAGCCCACGCGTTCGAACTGGACGTGGCTGCCGGCGGGCATGGTGGCGAGGTAGGGCTCGGCCATGGCGGTGACTATCTGCTCGGAATCCTTGTTGAAATAGTCGAGGAACGTCTTGCCTTCTTCGATCTCGGAGTCGGACTCAGTGGAGAACATCTGTTCGTAGAGGCGCACTTCGGTGGGCACGGCGTGGCGGGCGCTGACCCAGTGGATGGTGCCTTTGACCTTGCGGCCGTCGGGGCTGGAGCCGCCGCGGGAGGCAGGGTCGTGGGTGCAGTGCAGTTCGATGATGTTGCCGGCCTCGTCCTTTATCACTTCCTGGCAGGTGATGTAGTAGGCGTAGCGCAGGCGCACTTCCACGCCGGGAGCGAGGCGGAAGTACTTCTTGGGCGGGTCTTCGCGGAAGTCGTCGCGGTCGATCCAGATCTCGCGGCAGAAGGGCACCTTGCGGGAGCCGAAGGATTCGTCTTCGGGGTGCAGGGGCTGTTCAAACTCTTCCACCTTGTCTTCGGGGTAGTCGGTGATGACCACCTTGATGGGGTCGAGCACGGCCATGCAGCGGGGAGTGACGGCGTTGAGGTGTTCGCGGCAGCAGAATTCCAGCAGGCTGTAATGCACCTTGGAGTCGGCGGCGCGGGCGATGCCGATGCGGGAGCAGAAGTCGCGGATGGATTCAGGGGTATAGCCGCGGCGGCGCAGGCCGCAGATGGTGGGCATGCGGGGGTCGTCCCAGCCGCGCACATAGCCTTCCTTCACCAGCTGGATGAGCTTGCGCTTGGAAAGCACAGTGTAGGTGAGGTTCAGGCGGGCGAATTCTATCTGCTGGGAGCGGTACACGTCGAGAGTGTCGAGCACCCAGTCGTAGAGTTCGCGGTTATTGTCGAACTCCAGCGTGCAGATGGAATGGGTGATGCCTTCGATGGAGTCGGAAAGGCAGTGCGTGAAGTCGTACATCGGGTAGATGCACCACTTGTCGCCGGTGCGGTGATGGGAGGCGTGGCGGATGCGGTAGATGGTGGGGTCGCGCATCACGATATTGGGGGAGGCCATGTCGATCTTGGCGCGCAGGACGTACTTGCCGTCTTCGAACTCGCCGGCCTTCATGCGGCGGAAGAGGTCGAGGCTCTCTTCGGCGGGGCGGTCGCGCCACGGGGAGGGGATGCCGGGCTTGGTGAGCGTGCCGCGGTATTCGCGGATCTGCTCGGCGTTCAGCTCGTCCACATAGGCCTTGCCCATCATGATGAGCTTTTCGGCGTATTCGTAGAGCTGGTCGAAGTAGTCGGAGGCGTAGTGCACGTCGCCTTCCCACTGGAAGCCGAGCCACTGCACGTCGCGCTGGATGGATTCGACGTATTCGGTGTCTTCCTTCACAGGGTTGGTGTCGTCGAAGCGCAGGTTGCACTTGCCGTTGTATTCCTGTGCAAGGCCGAAGTTGATGCAGATGGACTTCGCGTGCCCGATGTGCAGATAGCCGTTGGGCTCAGGCGGGAAGCGGGTATGCACGCGAGAGTCGAAGCGGCCGGTGGCGTTGTCCTGGTTGATGCGGGCGCGAAGGAAATCGACGCCTTGAGTGCGTTCCGCTTCAGGGGCGGAGGTGTTGAGCTGGCTCATAGGGGCCTCATGAGGGTTTGCCGCTGTGCGTTCAGGGCGCACGGCACGGCGTTGATGGGATGCTCCGCCATTGTGGCGGAAGGGCTGAGCCAGAAACGATACCGTTACCTGCCGCCAAGGTCAATCATGCGGGCGGGCAGGATTTTCCTTTCTTTTCTTAATGAAGGAGATGCGTTATGCTGTCGAGGCTGTTTTTCGGCAGTAGCTGTGAACAAAAAGCGGTCAGACCGCAGGAGCCGATATGAAGATCAAAGAAAGCCGCAAGGCAAGCAAAGCCCGCAAGGAACGCGCGGCCCATGCCGCCTCTGCCGCCAGAGAAAACGAAGTCCGCAAGGATTCGCTGTACGCGTGGGTGCTGGCCGCACGGCCCAAAACGCTGAGCGCGGCTCTTTCGCCTGTGGCCGTGGGCTGTGCGCTGGCCGTGTGGGCCGGATGCTTCAAGCCCGTGCCCGCCATCCTGTGCGCGCTGTTCGCCGTGCTGATGCAGATAGCCTCAAACTTTATCAACGATTACACCGACTTCGAGAAAGGCCGCGATGGCGAAGACCGCCTTGGCCCGCGCCGTGCCTGCGCTCAGGGCTGGATCACGCCCAAGAAGATGAAGATCGGCACTGCCGTCGTGCCCGTCCTTGCGCTCTGCGCCGGTCTGCCGCTGGCGTATTTCGGCGGTGAGAATATGCTGAGCGTGGCCATGCTCTGCCTTATCGGGGCCTCCGCCTATTCCGCCGGTCCCTATCCCCTTGGGCCGAAGGGGTTCGGCGATCTGCTCGTGGTGATATTCTTTGGTATCGTGGCCGTGGGTTTCACCTTCTATGTGCAGTCCAACGTATGGACGCCGCAGGCCACCCTGTGCGGCCTTGCCGTGGGCTTCTGCATCGATCTCCTGCTCACGGAAGTCGGATCGTAGCC
>JAZQMJ010000069.1:0-1597 GCA_045543435.1 Mailhella sp. | reverse complement strand
GGATTTTAAAAACTCAAAATATCCTGTAATTCCACATTATTACCACTTGAAAATTTATCCGTCTCGGGATCCCAAGGTCCGATAAGGCTTTGGGATTCTTTGTTTTAAGCGATTTTCAGCGTCCAGCGGAATCCAAGGGCGTGCATTTGCATGGTTCTACATCAAAAACGGGGGCAAAGGATTTTTTGGGCCATTCCGACGAGGTTTTCACCAGCCTATCCGCAGAGGACGCGGACACGCAAGCGGTAGTTTTCAAAATTCCGGAAGCCGTACGCTCGTCGCTGGATGAGCTTCATTTTTCGGTGGAAGCCTTCGGTGATCCCGTTGTTCTTCGAGAAGCGGAACATCCGGGCAATCTCTTCTTTCCACGAGTCCAGCGTGCGTCCCAGAGAACTCATAGGCTTAAACGGACTTCGGCACAGTTCATCTATATAAGCCAGAAGACGCGCCACAAGTTCCCTACATTGTTCTTTATTCTGACGGCGTATCCGCAGGAGTTCGCATAGCTCCTGGCTGAATACGTACACGGCCTGCAAGGCAGGATTCCGACTGAACGACTCCCGCAGTTTCTGTTCTTGAGCTTCCGAAAGACTCTCCCGACGCATGAGCATCAGCCGCAGCTGGCGTAGATTACGCCCACTGAAATACTCCTCGTCCAGCAGCTTGCAAAGCGACGTAACATGCTGGTTTATCAGACGTATGACGTGGAAACGGTCCGACACTATCATCGCCTTGGGGAAGTACTGCCGTACGATGTTCCGGTACGCGCTGTTCATGTCGATGCACACCACACGCACGCGGTCACGCCCTTCCAGAGAACAAAGAAACGCATGAAGGGTGGCCAGGCTCTTGCCGAGGGCGATGTCGAAGACCTTGTTCTTGCCAAGGTCGCAGAACGTGGTGGCAAAGCCCGCGCGCCTCGTGAAACGATGCTCGTCGATACCGAGAAAACGTGGACAGAGCCGGTTCTGGAACTGCGAGTCCTCAAGCAGGATCATCTGGTGATAGAAGCGTTCGGCCGTGGCTACGGAAACGCCTTGTAATTCCGCGATATCCTTATTGGAAATACCTTTATTGTATTCAAGGAACACGCTCTTTTTCAAGAGTTCGGTCGCGCGGTTCCATGGTCTGACGCCCGGAAGGCGCGTGTTGAAATAGCGTCCGCAATGCTCACAGCGAAACTTGTGACATCGGATACGCAGCCGTACGGGATTGACGGCCACGCGATAGCTCTTGATCTCACGCCAGAACGAGTCCTTGACCCGAAGCTCAGTCCCGCCGCAATGCGGACAGCGATCCTCTCCCGTCCTGCGCACTTCTACGACGCACGGCGACATCGACACCACTTTGGTTATTGCCATCTCCGGCAGACCGAGTATGATCCTTTCCACAGGGCTCTCCTTCTTTGGTCGGAATGGTTGCCCTGTAGGCATATCACATCCGTGGTATGCCTTTCTTTTTTTCCTTTGCCCCTTTCTTTGAGGGAGAGCCCTTGATTTCCACCGTAGGCAAACCTCAAATCCTCTACTCACTCCGAACGAAGGATGCCAGAGAAGCGAAGAGACTATCCTTCCTCCACTCGTATGAGATGGAGACC
>JAZQMJ010000068.1:0-4991 GCA_045543435.1 Mailhella sp. | reverse complement strand
TTCGATGCCGACACGCTGAAACGCGCCGCTCAGGCCGTGGGTCTTGGCGCAGGCGTTTCGACCCTTTCGCCGGATGAGGCGGAGGGGGCGAGGCCCAAGTATATGGAAGAGTTGGTCAACAGAATTTATCTGGATGATTTTTCTGGAGGCATAGATTTTGGCAATGTTTCAGGAAAAAACTTAAAAAAACTTCAAGAGATAGATCCTCGTTTTGAGGAAGGGCCATTACTGCTTTCAGGGAAAAATATCAAAAAATTTGTTGATAAAAGGATAAATCAAGATGGCCTTGAGCCTGAAGAGTTGGCCGATGGCTTAAATAGCGTTTTCCACGGCACGAGGGCAAAAGCTTTTGCGAACAAGAAAGAGGGGAATTCTATGCTTGTTCGCCCTGATGGCGAATACGCGTGGAAGGGAGTGTTAGCCCCTCATAAAGATTTTTCAGGTTTGGTGACTGGCTATAAGTATGGAATCGATGACTTACAAAAAGAGCTTCGAGCCTCTTCGAGTGGACGCCCAACTCCACCATACCCAAATCATCCTACGGAAGGGGCGCTGCCAGGACGACTTACAACTGTCGAAGAAAGCCAGAAGCTTGGTAATAATTTAACTGAGACGCATAAGAAAAACAATGGATTTTTGGTCGGAAGTCTCTCTTCCGCCGGTCTCGGCGCGGGGCTTGCCCTCACTCCTGAGCAGGCTTTCGGCTGGGGCAAGGACGCCCTGAGGACAGCGGATTTGCGGCCCGAAGATTCCGCCCCTCTGCGCACGGGCGAGCTTCTGCCCTCGGATATTGGCGGCAACATGACGGCTGACTTGCGCCTTGCAGGCACTCCGTCCGCCTCGGTTTCTCCCTTCTGGGGCGAGATGGCCCGTCAGTTCGGCCTTGGAACGCGCGGCGTGCTCGAAGGCCTGGGCTCCGGCCTCACGCTGGGGCTGGCGGCCTGAGGTGTTTCAACCTTTAAAAGGAGATCGCATGAACTTGAATTTCGGATTTTTCGATGCCGACACGCTGAAACGAGCCGCGCAGGCCCTGGGTCTTGGCGCAGGCGTTTCGACCCTTTCGCCGGATGAGGCGGAAGCGTTTCCAGCCGTAAAGGATTTTGCATCAAGTTATGGATCGGCAGTCCGTGCTAAAAAAGGTGGACATATGTTTGCAGGTTCACTCGATAACGAGGAAGCCTTTGTCGGAGCGGCAAAGCGTGATAGCTCAATCAAAAATAACAATGTTGAGATAAGCATACATGCCGGCAGAGAAAGATGGATAAAGGATGGAGTCGAGCCAGAAGAAACTGGTAGAATGGTGGAAGAGATTCTGAATTCAAACTCATCCAGAGCCATGCCTAACTTCCCTACCTCCAATCCAGCATTAGCCAGATCGAAAGGAATGATTCAAGTAAAAGATTCAGTAACAGGAAAAGATATTGTGGCTCCTGTTATAGGAAACGAGAGCGGGAATGTGGTTTTTAAAACAACCATGAATCCTGTTGGCAGTAAGCAGGCGTGGCTTGACCGCTACCTGGGGAGGCCCACATCTCCCATGTCTGGTCTCAGGGGGAACCCTGCCAGTGCGCAGCCGCCGGGACTTTCTGCTGTCGAGGAGCGGTCAAGCGATGTTACGATACCAGAGTCCGTGAATGGTAACAATAAATTTATCCCCGCCGTTCCCCTTGCCGCCGGTCTTGGCGCTGGCCTTGCCATGCCGGAAGACGCGCAGGCCGCAGCGCAGGGGATGCCCCAGCCTTCCGGCGAGGCTGCGCTGTAGGCAGGGCTTGCCCGTCAGTTCGGCCTTGGAACGCGCGGCGTGCTCGAAGGCCTGGGCTCCGGCCTCACGCTGGGGCTGGTGGTCTGATATTTTTCATTCTCTACAAGGAGTTCGAATGAATTTGAATTTCGGATTCTTCGATGCCGACACGCTGAAACGCGCCGCTCAGGCCGTGGGGCTTGGCGCAGGCGTTTCGACCCTTTCGCCGGATGAGGCGGAGGGGGCAGTACGACCGGATATTAAGCAGGTCGTGTCGAATGCTATTGCTGGCAAAAGCTATAAAGGACAGGCGGCAGGGACCCTTGAAAGTCCTGTTGCTCAGCAGGCTTTGGGGGATAGCTTTAAGTATAAGGGGAGTTCGGGATATTTTACCACGCATGGTCTTACTTGGCGCCACGAAAATGACCACTGGACACCTGAACAGATAGCCGAGGGGTATAAAGGAATCTATAATTCTCCTGACACTGTTGTTATTCCCAATGTCCTTGGTAGAGAACCTTCGGCCCTGGAGGCGCTGTGGAATCCCAATGGAGCAAATGGGCACTCGTGGTATATGCCCATTGTCCCATATAAAAAAGGTTTCAAAGGCGTAACGTTGTACGACCCCGAAACCTCGAGAGTGACCAATGAACTGAAAGAGCGCGGCTATTGGGAGGGCGGGTCAACTTCCTCCATCTTCACACCCTCGCTTAGCGAGGGGCTGGTGCAACCAGTTGGCAGCGGGACCCTTCCTGCTGTCAATAGCGGCTCTTTCAATAATAGCTTACAGGAACAGCTGGCAAAGCTCAAGCTCTCTGCCGTTCCCCTTGCCGCTGGTCTTGGCGCTGGCCTTGCCATGCCGGAAGACGCGCAGGCCGCAGGGCAGGGGATGCCCCAGCCTTCCGGCGAGCCTTCGCTGTTGGCAGGGCTTGCCCGCCAGCTCGGCCTTGGAACGCGCGGCGTGCTCGAAGGCATGGGCTCCGGCCTCACGCTGGGGCTGGGCGATCCGGGCCGCGGCCTTTCCGAGCTCCTGGGCCTGCCTGTTCCCCAGAACGAAACGGAGCAGGGCCGCGTAGGCCTGAACCGGGGGCTTTCTGATGTGGCGGGCACGTTCCTCCTGGGGACAGGCCTTGCCAAGGCTCCGGGAGGAGTGGTGAGCACCATAGGGCGCGGCCTCAGTTCCGACCCGGTCGCGGACGCCATGCTCACACTCGGTGATGAAAACTTCGCCGCGATGCTCGAACATGGCAATCATATCATGGACTTGCTTGAGCAGTATGAAGGCGAGTTCGGTGGGGACGATTCCTTTTAACTTTTTCTTTTGCATTTGTACTTAAAAATCTTCCAAAATTGTTTTACATATGTTAAAATAGGCCCAACGCGGCACGGGCGGGGCGGGAAAGCCAGCTCCGCCCCTCCCCACGGGAGGCCGCGAAAGGAGGAGAATGAACAGATTCAAGAACAGCCGCGTGCCCGAAGGCTGGGACCCTGAGCTCTGGCTCGGCATCGCCCCCGAACTGCGCGACAAGGTGCGCGCCAAGCTCCGCGAGCACGAGAACAGCTTCCTCAAGAAGAGCAAAGCCGGGGAACAGGCCCGCCGCGAGGCGAGCGAAGGCATGGCGCAGATGCTCGAGGCCATGCAGGCCGCCCACAGGGGCGCGCTTTCCCGCGTGGACTGGCAGGAGCTTTCCCGCCGCGACCCGCAGGCCTTCGCCAGACTTTCCGAAGCCGCCCGCAGAAGCGCCGAAGGCATGGACGCCCTGCGCAGGCGCGGTTCCGAGCTCCATGCCCAGATAGCCCGCCGCGAGGCCGAGCGCACCGCCCAGCGCATCCACGCCGAGATGCAGGAATCCTTCGAGGCCGTCCTGCCGCGCATCGCGGAGCTCGTGGGCGAAGGCTTCGAGCGCAAGGCCTTCCGCGAAGAGATGGCCGAATATTTGCTCAAAAGCGGCGTGCCCATGGAGGCCCTGCGCGCCATGAGCCGCGGCTACGAGCTGGAGCTCTGCACCAAGGCCATGCTTTTCGACAAGATGCAGAAGCGCCGCGCCGAGGCCGAAGCCAAGCTGGCCGACGTGCCCGCCGTGCTTTCGCCCCGCCGTTCCGGCCGCGAAGAAGGCGACAGGCTGGGCCGCGCCCGCGCCGCTCTCAACAAGAATCCGAACAGCACCGAGGCCCTCGCCGCGCTGTTCGCCGCTATGTAAGGAGTTTCTATGGCATTTGTTTCCGGCCAGCTCAAGGAAGCCGGCATCCAGGGCAAGCCCCGCGATATCATGGAGGAAATTTTCAGCGTCGCCCCTACGGACACGCCTTTCCTCACCATGTGCGGCAGCACCCAGGCCTCTCAGGCCCTGCACGAATGGCAGACGGACGACCTCGTCCTGCCCGGCGAGAACGAGCGCCTCGAAGGCGCGGACACCACGGAATTCACCAGCACCACGAGCACGGAGCTGAACAATCGCACGCAGATCCTGTCCAAGGCCATCAACGTTTCCGGCACGTCCCAGGCCGTGCGCCAGGCCGGCGTGGAGAGCCAGTACGCCTACCAGATGGCCCTGCGCACCAAGGAGCTGAAGCGCGACGTGGAATACGCTCTTTTGCACAATAAGATCGCTCGCCCCGAAAGCGGCTCCGAGGCCCGCCTCATGACCGGCCTGCCCTGCTGGTTCACCGAGGGCGGCAATATGCGCCTCGGCTCGGGCGGCACTGCGGCCACTGCCACTGCTCCCGCCGTGGCCGGCACCCTGCGCGAGCCCGACGAAGCCGAGCTCAAGGGCCTGCTCATGGACATCTACAGCGCGGGCGGCAACCCCGACTGCATCATGATGAGCCCCGAGATCCGCGTGAAGATGAGCGAGGTGCTCACCGGCGACGCCACCCGAATGGAGAAGGCCGAAGAGAAGGCCGTGCATGCCGTCATCGACGTGTATGTGTCCGATTTCGGCACGCTCAAGCTCGTGCCCAACCGCGTGCAGGCCTACGAGCCCTACGCCAAGAACTGCGCCTTCGTCCTCGACCCCGAGTACTGGAAGGTCGCCTATCTGCGCGGATTCACGGAAGAAAAACTCGCCAAGACTGGCGACTCCCTCAAGGGCCACGTTCTCGTGGAATGCACGCTGGAAGCCCGCCAGCCCAAGTCCAGCGGCGTGTACGCGGACCTGAAGGCATAGGGAGAGGGGAGTGTCTGGTGATGCGGGGGAGGAGGAAAAGACCTTTTGAGCAAAGGTCCTTTTCCCCCTCCCCCGGACCCCCA
>JAZQMJ010000067.1:0-3274 GCA_045543435.1 Mailhella sp. | reverse complement strand
CCTTCCAAAGCCCGCTTGGCCCCCGACTTCATGAAGCGCGAGGGGATCTCGCGCCGTTTCCACTTCGCCGTCGCGGCTTCGTTCTCGTTCAAGTACCCGGTGGAGGCGGCGGTCATACAGAAGGCCGTCACGCAGTCCGCGCGCCTGTACCGCGGGCGCCGCGAGTTCTGGCTGGGCGTGGAGCGCATCCTGCAGGCGCACCTCGCCCTGCAGAACGGCGGCACGTTCAAGCCCAAGGAAATGTGCAGTGCTTCCAAGGGGTTCACGCTCAGCGGCGTGTGCATGGAAGGCGATGCCGAGGCCTTCATTGCCCGATGCCGCCGCGTGGATGATGCCATGCGCTCCGGGCAGGAACTTCGCCCCGGCTGCGGCACCATGCTCTTCTACGGCCCTCCCGGCACGGGCAAGACAGAGCTGGCCCGCCACATAGCCGACGAGCTGGATCGCGAGTGCCTCGTGAAGCGCGCCAGCGACCTGCTCAGCCCCTATGTGGGCATGGCTGAACAGCAGGTGGCCGAGGCCTTCCGCGAGGCTGAGAAGAGCGGCGCGGTGCTGGTCATCGACGAGGCCGACACCTTCCTCTATTCCCGCGAGTCGGCCCGTCATTCGTGGGAAAGCTCGCTGGTGAACGAGTTCCTCACCGCGCTGGAACGATGCCAGGGCTTCTGCATCTGCACCACCAATCGCCGCGAACAGCTCGACCCGGCGGCCATGCGCCGCTTCTCGCACAAGCTGGAATTCCGCTACGCGGACAGCGAGCAGGTGCTGGCCCTGTACGAGGCCCTGCTTGCCCCGCTCTGCGAGGGCGCACTGCCGGACGACCTGCGCCGCCGCCTCACGAACATGACCTGCCTCGCCCCCGGCGACTTCCACGCCGTGCGCGCCCAGTACGACCCGCTCTTCACCTCCCCCGGCGAGACCACGCACGAAATGCTCGTGGTCGCGCTGGAAAAGGAAGCGGGACTCAAGATAGAGCCCAAGGCGCGGCGCGTGGGCTTCCTGGGGTAGAAGGTGTTCCTAACCCGCTGTTGAAAACAGTTAGTATCTCTTTTCAAGAAGAACAGAGGACTGGTTGTCTGTTGGGGGATTATTTGTTACTGTTTGATTGAATCAGGCAAAGGTAGAATAATGCGACTGCATGATTTCAAACTTTGCCTGTACTTCATGATTTGGCTAGTGCCTGACGTAACACGTATGTAAAAGGTGAGGTTTTTGATATGATTAAATTTGAGGACTTTTTCTCATCTGTTGATAAAGAGCACACGAAAGTTAAGTTTAATATAAATGATGCTGATGTTAAATCGCCAGCATGGAAACTTCTTCGTGAAGACGATCCGAGATGGCTGAAAATGAACGCATGGAAAGAAAAGCATGCAAACCACAATTTGAATTATGCAAAATATTTGATGGCATTTGCTCAATATCCTTCATATGGTACCAATTTTTATGTTTTTGGTGGAATGTATCATGTGGAAAAAATAATTCCTGAAGTCTTTGGTGCGGTGGGTTATAAGTTGACTCCTATGGAGGATTTTGCGGAATACAGAAAACGTTTGATTATCCGGTTGGAGAGGTCGATAGGGCGTGATATTTATAATAAGCCTTTCTCCAGTGTCCAAAGGGATTTCAATCCTGAAATATATGAACTTTCACCATCTGCAAAGGTTGATAACTTCACTGGCTACAACAATGTTTTACTGACCCATGGAGATATGCAGTCCATTTTCAGGATGGACAGCCCGGAATGGAAAAATGCACTTGCTAATGTTAAGGGTGTATATTGCATAACAGACAGGTCAACTGGGAAGATTTATATCGGCTCTGCATCTGGTGACACTGAGGGAATCTGGCAGAGGTGGTCGCAGTATGCAGATGTTGACAATCTAACTGGAGGAAATAAGACTTTTGAGGAATTAAAAAATCAAGGAGATGGATATATTATAGAGAATTTTACATATTCAATACTAGAAATTTTTGATATGAGAACAAAACGTGATGTGATAGTGCAAAGAGAAGAGTATTGGAAAAGAGTTTTTCAGACGGTTAAATATGGCATGAATAACTGACAAGATATCATAAACTATTCTTGTGTATTGAACACACAGAAAAAAAGGACGGCTCGCCGGATATGGCAGGCCGTCCCTTTCCTTATGATGTTTTGTGCGGAGCTTACAGCTTCCAGCCCTTTTCCAGCAGGGCATCGGCCAGTTCTATCGCGTCCACGGGCCAGTATTCGGCGGGGCGCGGTTCATGCACGCCGGGCCGTCCGGCTTCGGGGCGGCAGTTCAGTATGGACTCGCGCCACTGGGCGGGCACGGCCTCTTCGCCGTACATCGCGCCGAGGAGAGCCCCGGCGATGGCGGCGTTGGTGTCCGTGTCGCCGCCCTGCATCACAGTGTCCGCCAGGCCTTCCTCGAAGCTCGGCGCGTGGAGCATCTGCCACAGGGCGTTCTGGAAGGCGATGAGCACCCAGCCCATCTGGCTCTGGAAGTCGCGGGGCTTCTCGTGCGCGGCGCGTTCCACGGCTTCGCGCAGGGCTGGTTCGAGCTTCATGCGCTTCATCCAGCCGAGGAGCGTTCCGTACAGCTCAGCCCCTGTGCCTCCTTCGCGTATGGCGTGGGCGAGGAGGGCGGCAAAGAGCGCGTTCGCCTGCCCGCAGACCGGGTGGACGTGGGTGAGCGCGGCATCCTTTTTCGCCCAGCCCATCACGTCGGCACGCTTGCGGCCTGCGCCGAAGATGCCCAGCGGGCTCACGCGCATGAGCGCGCCGTTGGCCTGGCTCGCGGGGTTCGGCATGCCGTTCAGGGCGCTGCGTATGGTGATGCCGCAGTCGAAGGGCGCGGAGCCCAGCCACGCGCGGTAGGCCTTGCCCGTGCGCATGGCGCAGTAGCGGCCGAGCCCAGCCAGACCTCGGGCCATGGCCAGCGCCATCTCGGAATCGTCCGTGGGCTGGCCCGCGATGAGGTCGAAGGGGCCGCCGTCGGCCAGCAGGCGCACGCCGCCCGGGTAGTCGGCGCGTATCTGCTCCTTCGTCTGGAATTCCACCAGCGAGCCCAGCGAATCTCCGGCAAGCTGGCCCAGCATACAGCCGCGGGCGCGGGAACGAACAGGGGAGGGCATAGGCATATCAGGCCTCGTTTTCGTTCAGCGTGAGTTCCAGCATCCTGCCTTCCAGCGGCAGGTGCAGCCAGCACCGGCAGTCGCGGCCCGTGGCGTGCAGGGCGCGGTTATAGTCGCTCTGGCGCTGGGCGTAGGCTTCGGTGAGGTGGTCGGC
>JAZQMJ010000066.1:0-1560 GCA_045543435.1 Mailhella sp. | reverse complement strand
GGAGGCGGGGCGGCATTCGAGCAGGGTGGCGGCTTTGCGGCGGCCTACGCGCCCGGCGCCCACCAGCAGACAGCGGGTTTCGGCGAGGTCGAGGAAGAGGGGATAGTAGCGCATGGATGAGTATATAGCCTTTCCGGCGGACAACGTCCAGTAAGACGCGCTCTTTTGGGAAACTTGGAGCAAAAAGACTGGACTATTCCGGCAAAAAGAAGTAGGGTTCTCGGACTTGAATCTTCAACATGCGGTAAATCAGGTGACTAGGCGACTGTCCGCCTACCAAGGTGGGTATGGGCGAACCTGTGGGTCCGCAAATCATCTGAGGAGTGTACCATGAAAGAAGGCATCCATCCCAAAGTGTACAAGGCTAAGCTCGTCTGCGCCTGCGGCAACGTCGTGGAAGTTCTCTCCACCAAGGGCGAAGTCGTGAACGTCGAAATCTGCTCCGCTTGCCATCCGTTCTTCACCGGCAAGCAGCGCTTCGTCGACACCGCCGGCCGTATCGACCGCTTCCGCAAGAAGTACGCCAAGTTCGCGAAGTAACTCTGTTACCGGCACTCGAAGAGCCGGGAACGAGTCGGACCTCCCCGGGGAATATCCTTGGGGAGGTTTTCGAGTATGGACGACTGTTGACCGAAAACTGGGCTTTTTCAACGCGCTGCCCCCTGTCGCGCAGTCCGTATTCAGCGCGATTCTTTAGGTCGGAGGGCCCGCGGAGCGGTGCCCGACAGCCAGTCCGCCAGTGAGTGCCGCGAGAGGGCGCAAGCCCGAAAGAGCGGCACGAACAAGGCTGGCGTCATCTGGTGGTCAACTGACGCAGAGAAGCGAAAGAGACGCCGGAAAAGCCGTAGGCTCGGGCGGCTCTAGAGCGGAACGAGGCTCTGGTCTGGCAGCGAAAAACCGAAAGGTTTTTCAAGACATCCCGTGCCGGGAGCTGTCGTTCGAAGCCCGACAAAACTCGCCAGTATTCCTCCTTTATCAACGCGCTACCTTACTTAATTAACTTTCGCATGAGCAAAGCCTTTCCCATCTTTTCCCTTCTTTCCAAAGCCTGCTCCCTGCCCGTGGTGGGCGGTCAGGCCGTGATGGAAGGCATACTCATGCGCAACGGCGCTTCCTACGCGCTGGCGGTGCGCCGCCCTTCGGGGACTATCTCCGTGGAGAAGCGGAACTGGCGCACCATGGGCTCGGAAGGCCTGCGTTCGAAGAAGTTCCTGCGCGGCTTCCCTATCCTTGTGGAAACGCTGTCCAACGGCATCCGCGCCCTGAACCGCTCCGCGGACCTCTCCTGCGGCGAGGACGATACCAAGCCCATGGGCCGCATGGAGACCGCCCTCACGCTGGCCTTCGCTCTGGTCATGGCGGTGCTGCTCTTCGTGGCCGCTCCCCACGCTCTCGCTCTGGGCATGCAGTGGCTGGGCCTCGGCGGCGGCATGGAAGGCTTCACCTTCCACGTCTGGGACGGGCTCTTCAAAT
Organism: Mailhella sp.; assembly: GCA_045543435.1. Classification (GTDB taxonomy): domain Bacteria; phylum Desulfobacterota; class Desulfovibrionia; order Desulfovibrionales; family Desulfovibrionaceae; genus Mailhella. The sequence goes on along the minus strand of JAZQMJ010000066.1, from coordinate 87 downwards.
TCGTCATGTTCATCGGCTACATAGCCGCCATATCTCTCCTGCCGGATATCCGGCGCGTGTTCCAGTACCATGGTGCGGAACACAAGA
>JAZQMJ010000065.1:0-3841 GCA_045543435.1 Mailhella sp. | reverse complement strand
CGCCACCGCCGCCGTGTTCGATCATCGTCACCACGACGACGCGCTTCCCGTCCTTCTCGCCCCACGAGCCTATCCACGCATGGTCGCGCTGGCGGAACTCCATTTCGGCAGCCTTGAGTCGGCGCGCGCCCTGCATGCGTATCTTCACCACCTGCGCGGTGCCTGTCTTGCCGCCGATCTTCATATCCTTGCGCTTGAGGACTTTGGCTGTCGCGCCTGCGCCTTCCACGGTCTGGACCATGGCCCTCTTTATCCATGCGAGGCTGGCGGCGGAAATTGGCGTGCGACCGACGACTTCGCGAGGCGCGTCATCGAGGAGCTGGGGCTTGAGCAGTTCACCCCCGTTTATCAGCGAGGAAAGGAACACCGCCGTCTGCAGGGGCGTGACAAGGACGTGCCCCTGACCGATGGAAGCGTTCACAGTATCGCCCATCTGCCACTGCTCGCCGAAGCGGCGTTTCTTCCATGCCCGCGAAGGCACGAGGCCCGTGGTCTCGTAGGGCAGGTCTATGCCTGTTTCCTGGCCGTAGCCGCAGGCGCGGGCAAAGGGTTCCATGGTATTGATGCCCAGCTTCACGGCCATGCTGTAATAGTACACGTCGCAGGACCAGACCAGCGAATCCTTCATATCCACATGGCCGTGGCCGCCTGCGCGCCAGCAGCGGAAGGTATGGTTGCCCAGCTTGTACCAGCCGGGGCAGAACACCTTTTCGTCAGGCGAGATGCCGTTCTCGAGGAGCATGCCCGCCATCATGAGCTTCCACACCGAGCCCGGCGGGTAGGCGCTCTGGATGGCGCGGTTCTGGAGCGGGAAGCGCGGGTCGTCGCGCAGGGCGTTCCAGTCGCGCGCGGAAAGGCCGCCGATGAAGATATTGTTGTCGTAGGCCGGGCGCGTGACCAGCGCAAGCAGTTTTCCGCTGTCCGGGTCCATGACCACCACCGAGCCGGAATAATCGCCCATAGCCTCCATCACAGCATGCTGCAGCCGGGAATCTATGGACAGCGTCACGTTCTGCCCCATGTGGGAAGACTCGACGAGGGCACGGCTCAGGGGGCGGCCCAGCACATCCACTTCGAGGCGGTAGAGGCCCTTCTGGCCGCGCAGACGCTTGTCGAGGAAGCTTTCGAGGCCGAGGCGGCCCACCATATCGCCCAGCGAGAGTTCGCTGTCGGCGGCGAGTTCCTTCTCGCTGGCTTCGGCCACATAGCCCAAAAGATGCGCAAAGGCTTCGCCTTCCGGATAATTGCGGCGGGAATGGGTGACGACGCGCAGGCCCGGCCACTTGTAGAGTTCGGCCTCGATGGGAGCGACCTGCTCGAAGGGCATGTCCGTAAGCACGAGGATGGGGTCGAAACTGCGGCCCTTGCTCCTGTCCTGCTCGTAGCGGGCGCGGAGCCTGTCGAGCGGAACGCCGGTCCATGCGCTCACCTGAGCCAGAGCGGCCGTGATGTCGGGGCAGTATTCGCGAACGATGGCAAGGCCATAGGCCGTGCGGTTCTCGGCGATGAGGCGGCCGGAGGCATCGTAGATCTCGCCGCGCGGCGCGTAGATGCGCTCATGGCGCAGGCGGTTCTCCTGAGCCATGCGGGCGTACTCCGTACCCCGGTGTATCTGCAGATACCAGAAACGGGCGCAGAACAGCGAGAAAAGCAGGACTATGCAGACCTGCAGGAGGAAAAGCCCGCTTTTCGGCGGCTGGTATTCTTCACCGCTGTTCTCAAGCTTCATGCTTCTTCCCCCTGCGCAGAGCGGCGGCTATGAGCCAGACGAAAGGAGTGAGCACGGCCTGCAGGAAGCATTCGTCCAGCAGGAGCGCGGCATCCCACGGGATATCCTGAAGGCGGGCGAGGAAGATGAAGATGACATAGCGCACGCCGGAGAGGAGTATGGAGAGCAGAAGCACGAAAAGGAAGCTCCGCCCCTGGAAAAGACTGCAGGCCGCATAATAGGCCACAGCCGCCACGGCATACCAGAGAAGAGTGCCGCCGAAGGCCATGCTTCCCATGCCTTCCTGCGTCATCATGAAGCCCGTGCCTATGAGAAGGGTCTGGAAAAGGCGGCGTTCCTGCAGGGCGATGAAGAGGCCGGGAAGAAGGAAGTCCACCCCGGGCAGGGCGGCCTGAAGGGATATGGCCGCAAAGGCGTACGCAAGCCACCAGCCGGCATTGGCCCAGCTCATCGTCCGCTCCGCACGTCGGCCGCAGGCTCTCCGTCCTGTACGCCTTCTGCCGCTCCAGCCCTTTCCAGAGCCGGGGAACGGCGGGTATAGACAGCATCGGAGCCCGGAGCTATGCCCCCGGCAGGCCGCTGGAGCAGATAGACTTCTTCCAGATGCAGGAAGTCCACGAGGGGTTCGGCCTGGATCTCCAGCAGGGAAGAGCCGGAGCGCGAAGAGCCGGAGCGGGACACCGCCGTGACGCGCGCCACGGGTATGCCCTTGGGATAGACGGAATCCACGCCGGATGTGACGAGGAGCTCACCCACGCGCACCGGAGCGTTCTGGCGCACGAAGAGCATTTCCAGAGGATGCCCCGGGCCGCCGCCCGCAAGTATGCCCTGCACACGGCCTTCGGACGTGAGTACGGAAACGCGGGAGCCGGTATCCGTGAGCAGGAGCACCACAGACGTGCCGGGCCCGGCCTTGAGCACGCGGCCCACCACGCCCTGCCACGAAGTCACGGGCGTGCCTGCGGCCGCGCCGCTCAGGTAGCCGCTGGAAAGCATGAGCGTAGCGAGAGCGGCATTGGGGCCCATGCGGCGCGCCAGCACACGGGAAGCGGCGGCAGGCCATTCCATGGGATAGCCGAGGTGGAGCATGCGTCGCAGGCGGGCCAGTTCGGCCAAGCCTTCGGCATTAGCGGCAAGGCGCATCTCAAGTTCCTGCACCTTGCGCTCGAGAACGTCGTTGCGCTGCTTCACTCCGCGCAGGTCCACATAATTTTCCCAGAAACCCGTTATGGAGTCCTGTGCGGCGTTGAGGCCGCGCATCACTCCGCCGGAAAACTCCAGCCCCACGCTGGCGCAGAGCCTGTCCAGGTGCCCGGTACGCTGGTTCCACGTATAGACGCCGAGGAACAGCATGAGCGCGCAGGCTATGACGAGGGCAAGGCGGCGGTGCAGCAAGGCAGGCTCCGGTCGTTCTGGAAGTTTCGTTGTTCCCGTTATGCGGCAAGTCCGCGCCGCCCCGGCGAAAAGGCAGGGACAGCGCGGACTTCGCGGGATATCAGTTCACTGCCATGGGCAGGCTAGTCGATGCAGACTTCGCGCAGGGTGCGCATATTGTCCAGAGCGATGCCGGTGCCCATGACCACAGTGGCCAGCGGGTCTTCCACGCTGAAGATGGGCAGGGAAGTATCTTCACGCAGGATCTGGTCGAGGCCCTTGAGGAGCGCGCCGCCGCCGGTGAGGACTATGCCGCGCTCCACGATATCGGCGGCGAGTTCAGGCGGAGTCTGCTCCAGAGCCTGGCGCACGGCCTGGACTATGGCGTCCACCTGTTCGGCAATGGCCTTGCGCACTTCTTCGGAAGTGATGACGATGGTCTGGGGGATGCCGGTGACGAGGTCGCGGCCCTTCACTTCTATCTGCTGTTCCTCTTCCATAGGATAGGCGGAAGCGATCTGTATCTTGATCTCTTCAGCAGTGGCCTCGCCGATGAGCATGTTGTACTTGCGCTTCACATGGCGCAGGATGGCTTCGTCCATCTTGTCGCCGCCCACGCGCACGGAGCGGGAGTACACGATGCCCGACAGGGAGATGACGGCCACTTCGGTGGTGCCGCCGCCGATGTCCACCACCATGTTGGCGGTAGGTTCCTGGATGGGGAGGTTGGCGCCGATG
>JAZQMJ010000064.1:0-6633 GCA_045543435.1 Mailhella sp. | reverse complement strand
GGTCTTCCGCAGTCTGCTCAGCGACCCTGTCCTCTCCCGCCTCGGCACCCTGCTCGACGCCGACCCTGCCGACGCCCGCGCCACTGTGGACGCGTGGTGCGACTTCGCCGCCGCGCTCTTCGCCAAGTCCGACGATCTTTCCGCCTACCTTCTCGACCTCCTCATGGAGGACGAGAACATCTATATGCACCAGAGCTGCGGCGCGTCGCCCGTCTCCCCCTTCCTCGAAGCCTGCCTCGAGAACGAGCTCTCCTTCATGCAGGAGCTGAGCCGCTTCGACGGCGCAGACATCCGCGCTCGCCTCGCCTACGAGGGCTTCCTGCCCCAGTGGAAGACCAGCGAACTGGACTTCGCCGCCGCCTACCGCGAACGCATCGCCACCATACATCAGCGGGGCTACGGCATCTTCGCCCAGTACCGCATGTTCACCGTGAGCGACGGCCGCATCGTGCCCGTGAAGCACCCCGACCTGCAGACGCTGGCCCAGCTCCCCGGCTACGAACGCGAACGCGCCAAGGTCATCGCCAACACCGAAGCCCTGCTCAGCGGCCAGCCTGCGAACAACGTCCTCCTCTACGGCGACGCCGGCACCGGCAAGAGCAGTACTGTGAAGGCCATCGTGAACGAATTCCACGAACGCGGCCTGCGCCTCATCGAGGTGAAGAAGAACCAGCTCTACCAGATACCGGACATCATCGAGACGCTTGGCCACAACCCGCTGAAATTCATCCTCTTCATCGACGACCTGAGCTTCACCAGCAACGACGGCGACTTCGCCGCCCTTAAAGCCATACTTGAAGGAAGCGTGAACGGCCAGCGCGGCAACCTCGTGGTCTATGCCACCAGCAACCGCCGCCACCTCATCAAGGAGAACTGGGAAGAGCGCTCCGGAAGCGACCTGCACGAGAACGACACCCGCCAGGAACTCATGTCGCTCTCGGCCCGCTTCGGCCTCACCGTGACCTTCTCCCGCCCGGACCGCGACCTCTACCTCGACATCGTGCATAAGCTCGCCGCGCAGTACGGCATCGACATCCCCGCCGCCCAGCTCGACGTGCGCGCCGAGGCCCATGCCATCCGCAACGGCGGCCGCAGCCCCCGCGTGGCCAAGCAGTTCATCGAACTCACCAAGTCCGGCATCTGACGGCAAGGAATATCTTATGAAGAAACTGCCCGCCCTCTCCGCCCTTTCCCTGTGCCTCCTGCTTGCCGCCTGCCCCACCACCAGCACCACGCAGGTGACCACCTACGACGCCGCCGGCAACACTATCGCCTCCAAGACCACATCCACCACGTCCAACCAGACTATGGAAGCGGTGAACAAGGCCGGCACTGCCGTGAAGGAAGGCGTGGTCAAAGGCTATGAATGGACCAGGGAAAAGACAGTGCAGGGCTACGAGTGGGTCAAGGACAAGGTGACGGACGACAAGGCCGACCAGCCTCAGACCGCCGCTCCTGCCGAAGCCTCTCCCGCCATCCCGGAAGCCCAGCCTCTGGCCCAGTAGTTTTCCTTTCTCAAATGAAGAACGCCGTGCGCATGAAACGTACGGCGTTCTTTTTTATCGAGATGAAAAGGAGCCAGAAAACGTGATCAGCTCTGGACGCATCCAGCATTCTTGAGTTCCAGCTCCAGCCTGTCGGCCCCAGCCTTGAGTTCGGCGGCCTGTGCCTCTGCGCCGGAGCGCATCTTGTCGAGCACGCCGAGATAGACGCGGAGAGCCGAAGCCTCTTCCGCCAGCACGGAAAGCGCGGGCACGAAACCCTCGCTCACGGCGCGCCCGTAAGCCTGCGAGACTTCTTCCATATTCTGGTTCAGGAGTTCGTCGAGCCGCTTCCTCTGCTCCACGGCCCAGCGGCGTACGGCTTCCTCCTTGCGCTCCATGAGCAGGCGGCGGCAGCGCGAAGGACTGCCCAGCTTCATGAGCGTCCACACCACGCTTCCCACAACAGCGGCAGGCAGGAGCGCCCACCAGCCCATATTGCCGAGGACGATGCCAAGCCCCACGCCGCCGCCCCTCCGTATGGCAAGGCCCATGGCCACGAGACCCAGCTTCTTCATGAGGGAGCTGGCGTTCACCAGCCAGCGTTCACGACTGAACGGCACATCGCTGATGGACTGCAGTTCAAGGTCGTCCACCACGACTGCGTCGAGGCAGAGCACGGATATCTCGTGCATGCGTTCGCCGAACTGGCGGAGCTTCTCGTTCCAGTCGCGCTGTATGTCGCGGCGTTCGGCCAGCAGTTCCTCGAGGCATTCGCGGGCTATGCGCGGCACTTCCTGCTCATCGAAGCCCTTCCAGTTCTTCGGCTTGAACATTCCTGTGAAGCCGAGGGAATCCGCATGCTTGTTCGCCGCATCCATGATGCGCAGGAGCGTGCGTTCCTGCCAGCTGTCGAGGGCGCGCCCCTGCTCCTTGCGCCATGCCTTGAGGTCCAGCTCCGCAGAATTCACCACGGCCCAGGCCTGCGAGGAACAGCTTTCCATGACGCTTTCAAGACGTTCCACATGGCGGCGCAGTATGCCGGCATGGCGCACGTCCGGCAGTTCGGCAAGTTCGGAGGAAAGGAAGGAATCTGCCTCGCGGCGCGCGGCTCCCGCCAGTTCCATGCCCTTGGCAAGGACTCGCTGGCCCCTGCCCTCGTCGCTCTCCTGCTTCCTGCGGGAGGCTTCTTCTATGATGCGGCAGAGTTCGAGGAAATTCGGGCCGCCGTCCCCGGTGCCGGAACATCGCTGTTCCATGGCCTCGCGGGCGTTCACGTCAAGAAGGCCGAGAACGTGCATGCCAGCGGCTTCGGCGCTGTCCATGAGAAGGCGGGCGCGAGCCATGGCGTCTTCGAGGCTGGCTTCGTCGTTCAGCCTGTCCGCCCCGGTGAGCACGCCGATGACCGAAGCCGCACGGCCTGACTGCGCAAGCTGGCGTATGAGCTCCTGCTCCGAAGCGGATTCCGGCCTGCGGGCATCCATGACGAAGAGCAGGCAGTCGGCGGCGAGGCATTCTTCGAAGGCCAGATAGTTCTGCACCGGGTCGGTAGCGTTGAGGCCGGGGGTATCCACCAGCACGAGGCCGTGGCGCAGGGCTTCGGCAGGAAGTTCCACGTCTGTGCGGGCCGCGAATGCAGAACCCTGCCCCTCTGCAGACAGGAAGCTCCGCAGAGCGGCTTCGCTGTTCAGGAACTGGTCTTCCTGCGGAGGACGCTCTTCGAGCATGAGCCTCACGCGTTCAGCAAAAGTTATACCCTTCGAACTTAACTTGAAAAACTCCCCAAGCTGGCGGCATTCCTCATCATTGAGGAAGTGTACCGCCCCACGGAACTCCCGCCCCCAGCGGAAGCGCGCCACGGAGGCCGTCTCCGGGACAGACTCGCGAACGGGCGAGACGGCCCTGCCCAGCAGAGCGTTGATGAGCGAACTCTTGCCGCGCTTGCCCTCGCCCACCACGACGAGCGTGAACGGCTGTTCGGCCATGAGGCGGCGAAGGTCTTCAAGAGCCCGGGCCGTACCGAGGCATCCTGCTTCGAGAGCGGCTTTCTCCAGAGCTTCGGCGGCAGAACCGGAGGCGGCTAGGCCCGGTGCCAGCTCCATATCCTCGCGGCGGGGGCGAAGAAGGGAAAGGCGGCGCTGGACGGAAAGTTCGCGCAGATATCGAGCCGCGCCCTGGTACTGATCCACAGCGGCCTGAGCCACGCTCCCGGCCACATCCCCGCAGGCCGAACCGGCCGCAGCCACGGCAGAGCCAAGGGCGTCGAGCTGTTTCTTCAGCGGGGCAGGCATGAAGTTCCGGCTCTTGTGCCTCGGCACAGCCACGCCGTTCTCCATGGCTATATTGCGTTCATCCCTTTCGTTCCCTTCACCGAACACGCTTTCCCACACTCCAGCGCCGGTGAGGAAACGGGCACTGCGGCGCATGGCTTCGGCAAAGCGTCCACGCCCTGCGCCCTTCTCGCCATCGGCGGGGAGGCTCTGGATGAGCGCAGAGGCCAGCTCCGGAGCGAGCTCCTGCAAAGCCGCCAGGAAACGCTCGGCCCTGTCGCCGGGCAGGGCGGAAATATCTTCGACGATGCGGCTGTCCACGACGAGCTGGGCGGCGGAAAGCGGCGGCTGGAGCAGTGCCGCGTGGAAATGCGTCTGCAGGACGAAGAAGGCGTGTTCCTCCTTCATGCGGGCATTCGCCGTCCTCTCTTCGCCTCCATCAGGGGAAAAGACTTCGGTGAACGCATCGGAAGCCTTCTTCCATGCGGAAGGCGAAAGACGCCCGCCCTCCTGAGCCGCCGAGGCCAGAAGCACGACGAGCCTGTCCTCCGCGCTCAGTTCAGGCGCGGAAGCGGCAGGAAGCTCAGGCATGATGGCGGAAGGAGTTCCGGGCTCAGGGCACGGCGCGGCGGCGATACGTCTTTCCATGATATCTCCCCTTTCTGGAAGCATACGAAAAAGGCTCCACATCCGAAGACATGGAGCCATGATATAAGTCCGAATGCCTGAAAGGCAAGCGGATTTACTTGTGATAGATCTTCACCACGTTGGTGCGGCGGACGGCTTCCACGCCGGGAGCGTATTCGCCGGCGGTGATGACCACGTCTTCACCGAGGGGGAAGAGATCGCTGGCGGCGATCCAGTTCTGGGTGCGGCGGGCATGGGAGAAGCTGCTGTCGCCGGGGGAGAGGAAGAAAGGCTGGACGCCCCACACGAAGTTCAGGGCATGTTCCACCACGGAGCTGTGGGTCAGCGCGTAGATGGTCTGGGGAGGACGGCATTCGGCCAGCATGCGGGCGGCGCCGCCGGACACGGAATGGGCCACGATGGACTTGGCGGAAACGGACTTGGCCAGCAGGCAGGCGGTGTAGGCGAGGAAGCGGGAGGTATCCTCTTCGTCCTTGGGGGCGCGGAGGCCGCTGTTGGCGAGCAGGTACTTTTCGGCTTCATCGGTGATCTGGCGCATATGCTGCACGGCTTCCACAGGGTAGTTGCCGGCGGCAGTCTCGTCGGAGAGCATCACGCAGTCGGCGCCGTCGAGCACGGCATTGGCCACGTCGGTGACTTCAGCGCGGGTGGGCACAGGGGAGTTCACCATGGACATGAGCATCTGGGTGGCCACGATGACGGGCTTGCCGAGGCGGTTGCAGGTCTGGATGATGTGCTTCTGCAGGGCGGGCAGGGAAGGCATGGGGCATTCCACGCCGAGGTCGCCGCGGGCCACCATGATGACGTCGGCGGCTTCCACGATCTCTTCGAGGTTGTCCACAGCGGCGTTCTGGCGTTCCAGCTTGGCCACCACGGGCAGGTCGTCGCGTCCGTAGGAGCGCAGGAGGGCCTTGATATCGAGCACGTCCTTCACAGTCTGCACGAAGGAGATGGCCACGGCGTCCACGCCGAGCTTCATGCCCACTTCGAGGCGTTCGCGGTCGTCGGCAGTGATGGCGGGAAGGGCGATGGACTTGCCGGGAAGGGCGAGGCCCTTGCGGGAAGAGATGGTGCCGTTGTCGAGGGCCTTCATCACGAAGCGTTCGTCCTCCACCTTCTCCACGATCTCGAAGCGCAGGCCGCCGTCGGCCAGCACGAGCACGTCGCCCACCACAAGGGAGGCGAGGATGGTGGGATGGTCGAAGGGAATGAAGGGAAGGTCTTCCTTTTCCTTGCGCTCACGGGCGAGGGTGAGCAGGTCGCCCTGAGCGAGCAGGAACTTGCCTTCGGGCAGGAGGCCGATGCGGATCTTGGGGCCGGGGAGGTCCTGCATGATAGTGAGGGGGCGGCCTATGTTCTTTTCTACTTCACGGATAGCGGAAATTACCTTGCGGAAGAATTCCGGGTCGCCATGGGAAAAGTTCAGACGAAAGACGGAAACGCCGTTCTCGGCGAGCTGAGCGATCTTCTCGGGGGCGCAGGTGGCCGGACCGATAGTGGCAACGATCTTGGTACGCATAACGATTCCTTAAAATAAAATGCGGCCGACAGGAGGGAAAATGTTACCCGCACTCCTTCCCGCTCCGGCACAGAAGGCAGTCTGCTCTTTTTTAAAAGAAATGTCGAGTATAGAGATTCCCCTCGAAAAGCTCTCGGCGGCCGCCCTCCTCGCTCCGACAGCTCCAGCAAAAACGCTTCTTCTGCCCCGCTCTCCCCACGGCCCATTCCCACTTTTTCTCCATTTCCACCCTGCGCAGGCCCTTTCTCTTGTACCTAACTCCACAAAATAACAGGCATCGCCCCGAAATAGCCCTTTTCCCTCACCATTACGCCACATTCCTCCCACTTTGGTACTCGCACTTTTAATCGTTTGATTCTTGCAAGTTACCTCTATTTTTTTTCGTTTTGCGCTTGACTTCACATTGATTCTTGGGCAAAAGTGGTGAAAAGTGGCAAAAAGTGGAGAAGTGTATGGTTTTCAGAGGCAGATTCGCCCGCAGCGTCGACCCTAAGGGCCGCCTCCTGCTGCCGAACGAATTCCGCGAGGGCATGAGCAAGGCCCCGGCGGATGCCTCTGCGCCTGCGTCCTTCGTGCTGACCACCTACGACGGATGCCTCGTCGCCTTCTCCCTTGAAGACTGGGAAGAGCTTGAAAAGAAGTTCATGCGCATCCCCAACCCTTCGCCCCAGGTCCGCGCCTTCCGCCGCCTCGTCATCGGCGGCGCCGAGACCCA
>JAZQMJ010000063.1:0-14491 GCA_045543435.1 Mailhella sp. | reverse complement strand
TGGGGAGCCAGCGGGAATAGGCGGGGTAGAGTTCGCAGAGGTTCGCGCCCCAGAGTATGATGGTCTTGGCGTTGAGCAGCTGGTCCACGGTGGTGGTGGGATTGCTGGTGCCGGCCATGAGGTTCAGCATATTGGCGGCAGTGCTCACGCAGGTCTCGCCCGGAGGCATGGTGTGCACGCAGCCGGCCATGCCGAGGGTGATGAGCGCGGCCATCTCGCTTTCGCGGCAGTCCCAGAGGGGCATGAGCATGCCCATGCGGTCGCCGGCCTTTTCGCCGTGCTTGTCGAGCGTTTCACGCATCTTCTGCGCGGTGAGGGCCACAGCCTCGTCGTAGCTTATGCGCTTCCACGAGCCGTCGGCCTGCTTCAGCATGGGCTCGGTGAGGCGGTGGGGGCTGTCCATGAGTTCCACGATGGAGAGGCCCTTGGGGCACATGGAACCGCCGGTCCAGCGGTTGCCCTTGTCGCCGATGATGCATTCTATCTTACCGCCGCGCACCTGGGCATGGTAGGTGCAGCGCACCTGGCAGAAGGGGCAGTAGCCCTTCACATAGGTGGCGGGGCCGAGGTCGGGGCCGGGCTTCTGGCCCATGGCCTGCGCCTTGGCGGGAAGTCCTGCGGCCGCACCGCCTGCCACGAGGGCGGCGCTGAGCTTGAGGAAATTTCTTCTGGAATAACTGTCGGGCATGGTGTTCCTGCCTTTTTCAGCTGGGGCAAAGCCCCGTTGGAGGGGTGCGCGCAGGCGCACGGATGAGGCATAGAGAAGGGGCGAAGGAGTCGTCCCTTCTGCAGGAACAGCCATAGCTGGCCGCTCCTGCAGGAAAGAAAAACGGCACGGGACTATGGAAAGTCCCGTGCCGAACTAGATCGTTGCAGCCGGGAAGCGATTACTTGGAAACAGCTTCCTTGTAGAGCTGCTTGTACACGCGGCTGAAGAAGTGGCCGGTGGAGCGGCATTCGGCGCCGACGACGGCGTCGATGTGCTTGCCCTTGGCGCGGCCGGCGAGGTTTTCAGTCTTGTCCTTAGCGGTTTCGATGTGCCAGGCCTTCACGGTCTTGCCGTCGAATTCGTCGATCACGACCTTCCAGTAGCCGTGGGGGCCGACGGCCACGTTGTTCTTGGCGTCGAGCACGATGGGCTTGTCGTTTTCGATGACGATTTCGTGGATGAAGGTGCATTCGGCGCAGATTTCAGGACGGGCGATGTAAGCGGGGTCGGTCCACTTGGAGCCTTCGGTCACGGTCATGACGTCGCTGTAAGCCATGAGGGCCACCTTGCCGTCAACGATGAAGCCGCCCTTGTTGTGGATGTTCACGTTCACAGTTTCAGCGCCGGACTTGGACTGGACCATCATGCCCTGGCAGACGATACGGGAGGAGGGGAAGATCTTGCGGTCTTCGGCCTTGATGCCGATGGTCTTGGTCACAGTGCCCTTGGCGTCGGTGACTTCGACGGTGGCGTTGTCGGCGCCGACGGCGGTCACCTTAACAGTGGCCTTGCCGACCTTGAAGGATTCGCCCTTGCCGTACACACCGAGGATGGGGTCGTTGGGGGAGATGAGGGCCTTCTTGGTGGAAACGGTGACGAATTCCTTAACCTTGACTTCCTTGTCGGTGCAGGATTCCACGGTCACGGAAGAGCGGTTGTTGGTGGCGATGGTGTTGCCCACGAAGTGGTCGAGAGGGTTGGGCTGTTCAGACCAGCAGGTGGTGGGCTTGTCGGTGGAGCCGTTCTTCAGGAGGGTGCCGTCGCAGGCCACGTTGGGCACGTTGTTACCGGCAACGATGAGGAAGGGGTTGCCGTAGTAGTTGCCGGTGGTCTTCACGATCTTGAACTCGAGGTTCTGGGCGCCTTCAACACCGTAGGGGTTGCCGCCGAGGTAGGTGAGCTGCCAGCCGCGAGTCTTGGCTTCGTTGCCGAAGACCATTTCGCCCTTCTTCATGGTGACGTTCTTCACCACGTCCTGCTGATATTCGTCGGTGATGAAGTGGTAGAGCTTACCAGCGGCGGTGAAGGTGTGGTCGTTGAAGGACCACCAGTTGGAGCAGCGGGAAGTGGTGTACATGCCGCCGGCGGGGATGATGATCTTGCCGTCTTCGATCTTGGTGGCGCGGATGACGATGCCGTCGTCGATGGTCTTGCGGCCGCCGTCGAGCAGGGCGATCTTCTTGTTGTTGGTGAGGCCGAGCATCTTGGCGACGTAGGCGCCGTCCTTAGCGGGGGAGAGCATCACGGCGCGATCGGATTCGATGGCACCGTAGGCATTGCCGCAGATGAGCATGGAAACGGCAAGGGTAGCAAAAGCTTTGCCAAAGTTCTTCAGAGACATGAGCAGTACTCCTTTAAAGGTTGCAGGGGAACGCAGAAGCGCGCACCCCCAATATACTTCTGTCAGGCTGAATATCCGACCTGACATCACAGACAGAAATAACCTGTCGAAACAACGAGTTAGCAGTTGCAGTCGAAGCTGGCGACGCCTTCGATCTGGAACTTTTCGTTGATCTGCTTGATCTTGGCATCGTCGATGCCTTCGATTTCCTTCAGGTCTTCATACTTGGCGAAGTCGCCCACGTTTTCGCGGAATTCCACGATCTTGGCGGCGAGGTCAGGACCGATGTTGGGGTCGGCGGAGAGTTCGGACAGGGTGGCGGTGTTCAGGTTGGCCTTTTCAGCGGCCAGGGCATTACCGGAGAAAGTGAGCACGGCGGCCACGGCCACACAGGCGAGAAGAGTCTTGAGATTCATGATTCAAACTCCTTATTGGTATTAGACATGATAAAAAGCTTTCTTGTGTTTTAGGACTACCCCCAAGCTCGGGCTTTGTCCATGTAAAAAAACTGCGTGTCCCTGCGAAGATATGCCGATATTTTAGAGTGGCCATCCCAAAACAAAAGCCCCGCAGGGCATTACTGCCTGCGGGGCATGGAAAACTTTTTTGTGGCGGAGATGCATAGGGGTCGAACCTACCGATGACCTCTCAGCCATCCACTGGTTTTGAAGACCAGGCACAGCACCGGCTGCAAAGCACCTCCATTTGTAAAAATACGGGAAAGAAGGCCCTCCGTCAAGAAAAGAAGGCCGCCCAGCCCCGACGGCGACCGCCAGGCCGCCCCTTGCATTAAGAGGAAAGAGACCTTATCTTGATAACAGACCCCAAGGGCAATTCCGCCCTTCTCCGGGCCTTCACCAAGCCCATCACCCTTTCAGTAAGGATAAGAAAATGAACGTCTCCCGCGATCAGGTCCAGAGCTATGCCCGCTCCAGCGTCGCCGTCTACATGCAGCAGGTCTATCTGTGGATGACCTGCGCCCTCGGCGTCACCGCCCTCGCCGCCCTGTTCACCGCTTCCAACCCCGTCATCCTGCAGGCCCTCTTCGCCAACAGCATCAGCATGGTGCTCATGGTGGTCGGCATCATCGGCCTCTCCATGTTCATCACCGCCCGCATGCATGTCCTGTCGTCCGGCGCGGCCACCGGCCTCTTCCTGCTGTACTCCGCCCTCATGGGCGTGTTCCTCGGCCCGGTGCTCCTCGTGTACACCGGCGCTTCCGTGGCCCAGGCCTTCGTGGTCACTGCCGGCATGTTCGGCGGCATGAGCGTGTACGGCATGGTCACCAAGCGCGACCTTTCCGGCATGGGCTCCTTCATGGCCATGGGCCTGTGGGGCATCATCCTCGCCAGCCTCGTGAACATGTTCCTCGGCAACTCCGCCATCCATCTCACCATCAGCGTGCTCGGCGTCATCATCTTCACCGGCCTCACCGCCTGGGATACCCAGAAGCTCCGCATGATGGGCATGAACGCCCCCGTGGACGACGCCCTGGCCATGCGCCGCGGCGCCCTGCTCGGTGCGCTTACCCTGTACCTCGACTTCATCAACATGTTCCTCATGATGCTCCGCCTCTTCGGCAACCGCGAATAACGAAACTCGCCGGGGGAAGAGATTCCTCCGGCTTTTCTCTTTCTGGGCCGCGCCCACGGAACAGCCATGGCAAAGCGTCATCCGCTCCAGAACATGCTCGCCCCCCTTCTCCTGCCCCTCTCCCTGCTCTACGGAGCGGCAGGCCGCTGGAAACGCGCCCGCGCCAAGGTGAAATGGAAGCCTGCCCGCCCGTGCATCGCCATCGGCAATATCTCGTGGGGCGGAACGGGCAAGACGCCCGTGACCGACTGGCTGCTCTCCTGGGCGGACAGGAAAAACCTCCGCGCCGCCGTGCTCACGCGAGGCTACGGAGCGAAACCCTCGCGCCTGCCCCTGCTGGTAGCGCCCGCGACTCCTGCCTGCGAATGCGGCGACGAGCCCCTCATGCTGGCCCGCCGCCATCCCCGCGCCGCCATCATGGTGGACCCGGAACGCGGACGCGCCGGACGCGCGCTCGAATCCTCCGAAAACGCCCCCGACGCCTTCTTCCTCGATGACGGCTTCCAGCACGTCCGCGCAGGCCGCGACCTCGACCTCGTGCTCCTCGACCAGGACGACGTGCGCCGCGCTCCCCTGCCCGGCAGGCCGCCTTCCAACTGGAACAGGATCATCCCTGCCGGAACGTGGCGCGAACCCGTGGACGCCCTGCATCACGCCGCCGCCTTCCTCATCAAATGCGAGCCTGAGGACTGGCCCTCTCTCGTGCCCGACCTCGAACTGCGCCTGCGCGACTTCCCCCGCCCCGTCTTCGCCTTCCGCATGGCCCCCGAAGGCCTGCGCCCTGCCGGCGGAGATGCGTCCGCTCCGGCCCTCCCCGCCGAAAGCGTCTCCGGCCCCTACGCCTTCGTTTCCGGCATAGGCGACCCGGCGCAGGCCCTGCGCACTGTGACGGCCTTCATGGGGCGCGAGCCGGCAGCCATGCTTTCCTTCCCCGACCATCACGACTTCCGGCAGGAAAAAGAGAAGCTCGAAGCCCTCGGCCTGCCCATTGTCTGCACCGGGAAGGACGCCGTGAAGCTCGCCCCTCTCCACCTCGAACTCCCCTGCTTCGCCCTCGACGTGAAGGCGGATTTCTTCGCCTCGCACAACTCGCCCGCCCCCACCTTCGAACAGTGGTGGAACGCGGCTTTCGACGCCCTCGCCTCCCGCTAGCGCGCCCTTCTTACCTGCGGCCTCTGCCGCCGAATCTATGAAAAAACGTGAATCCCTCGACGAGCAGTTCCTGCTCGACACCATCGAAAACGCAGGCCGCCCCCTGCGCCTCGACGACATCCTGCGCATCGGCGGCTTCTCCCGCAAGCTGAAGCGCGAAGTCATCGCCACCCTGCACGACCTCGCCGGCGAAGGCCGCCTCGTGCGCCTCCAGGGCGGCGGCTGGGCCATGGCCTCGGCCATGAAGACCACCCGCGGCCGCCTCGCCATACAGCGTTCCGGCGCGGCTTTCGTCACTCCCGAAGGCGAGACCGCCAAATCCGGCAAGGACATCTACATCGCGCCCGAATATGTGGGCGACGCCTGGAACGGCGACCTCGTGGACGTCATGCTCCTGCCCATGAAGCGCGGCTGGGAAAAAGGCCCGGAAGGCCGCGTGATCTCCGTGGCTGAACGCGCCCACAGCGAAATCGTGGCCCGCGTGCTCCGCGAAGGCTCCGCCGAAAACACCGCCGTCTGCCGCCCGGCCGACTCCCGCCTGCCCTTCGACGTGCTGGCCGACGTTTCCGCCCTCGAAAGGATGCCCGAAGAATTCGAGCTCCTGCGCGTACAGATGGGCGAAAAGCTGGACGAAGGCGGCCGCCGTCCGCTCTGGTCCGGCACGGCCATCGCCTCCCTCGGCATCGAGAACGACGCCAAGGTGCAGGAGGACCTCACCAAGCTGAACAACCTCATCCCCACCGAGTTCCCGGACAACGTGGTGGCCGAGGCCGAAGCCTCCGCCGCCGAGCCCTTCGACGATGCCGACAAGCTGGCCGACCTGCGCGGCGAACTGCTCGTGACCATCGACGGCGAGGATGCCCGCGACTTCGACGACGCCGTCTTCGTTTCCCGCGAGGGCGAGAACTGGCGGCTGCTCGTGGCCATCGCCGACGTCTCGCACTACGTCCGCCCCCGCACCGCGCTGGACCGCGAGGCCCGCGAACGCGGCAACTCCTACTATTTCCCCACTTCCGTGGAGCCCATGCTCCCCGAAGTGCTGTGCAACGGCGTGTGCAGCCTGCGGCCCAACGAGGAGCGCCGCTGCATGGCCGCGGACATGACGCTGGACAAGGACGGCAATCTGCTCGATTCCCGCTTCGTCAACGGCCTCATGATGTCCCGCGCCCGCCTGACCTACAGGGAAGTGCAGGCCGCGCTCGAAGATCCCGAGGGCGAAGCCGCCGCAGGCATAGAGGAACGCGCCCCGGGCGTGTGCGCCATGCTGGAAGACGCCGCCGAACTGGCCGACCTCCTCATGGAACGCCGCCGCAGGCAGGGCGGCCTCGACTTCGACCTGCCCGAAGCGGAATTCGTGGTGGACGAAGTGAACGGCCTTTCCCGCGTCACGGGCATACGCAACCGCGAACGCCTGTTCAGCCACAGGCTCATCGAAGCCTTCATGGTACGCGCCAACGAGGCCGTGGCCGAATTCCTCAAGAAGAAGGAAGCCCCCTTCCTCTACCGCGTACACCCCTCGCCCGGCCCGGACAGGCTGGAAGAGCTGTACCGCAACCTCCGCGCCACGGATGCGGAACTGCCCCTGCCCAAGGCCGCCAAGGCCGGCGTGCCGAACTGGCTGCACCATGTCATCGAGGCCGCGGCCGACACCGACCAGACCTTCGTGGTGAACCGCCTCGTCCTGCGTTCCATGATGCAGGCGCGCTATTCTCCCGAGGACGACGGGCACTTCGGCCTGGCTTCTGCCTGCTATTGTCACTTCACATCCCCCATCAGGCGCTATTCAGACCTTGTGAACCATCGCGCTCTGCGCTATGTTCTCGGCCTCGACACCGGAGGGGGCATCCCGGCAGGGCATAAGCTGCTGGAAGTGGCCGACCAGTGCAACGGCCGCGAACGCGCCGCCACCGATGCCGAACGCGAGATAGGCCGCCGCATGGGCTGCCTGCTCCTGCAGGGACGCACCGGCGAATATTTCGGCGGCGTCATCAGCGGTGTGATGAACTTCGGCTTCTTCGTGGAGCTGGACAATATGCCCGTGGAGGGCATGGTCCGCGTGGAAACGCTGGGCCGCGACTATTATATTTATGATGAAGAACGGCAGGAACTGCGCGGTGAGCACACCGGCGAAGCCTTCCGACTCGGTCAGAGAGTGACCGTGAAACTTACCGGCGTTCACGTCGGCAGACTGGAGATTGATTTGGAATACCAGAAAGATGAGGAAGGGCGCCGCCCGTTCCGCCGCAAGGATGATGACCGCGCACCCCGCCGCCCCGGCAAATTCGGCAAGCGTTTCGACCGTGAGGACGGCGAACACCGCACCGGCCGCCGCGCCTTTGCCGACCGCAAGGGCTTCCGCCCCCGTTTCGAAAAGCAGGACGACGAACTGGCCCGCCAGCGCCGCTACGCCAGCGAAAGCTGGGGCGGTGAAGACGAGGGCCGCGAAGAGCGCAAGCCCTTCGACCGCAAGCCCCGCTTCGAACGCGACGGCGGCGAACGCTCCTTCCGCAAGCCCTTCGGCTCCCGCTTCCAGAAGGATGGCGAGGAAGGCCGCTCCTTCGAACGCCGTCCCTTCCGCAAGTTCGACGAAGAAGGCGGCGAAGGCGAAGGCCGTTCCTTCCGCAAGCCCTTCGATCGCAAGCCCCGCTTCGAACGCGAAGACGGCGAACGCCGTCCCTTCCGCGAACACGGCTTCCGCCCCCGCTTCGAAAAGAAGCCCTGGGACAAGGAAAACGAGATGAACGAAGGCGAAGGCTTCCGCAAGCCCCGCTTCCAGCGCGACGGCGAAGAGGGCGAACGCTCTTTCCGCAAGCCCTTCGGCTCCCGTTTCCAGAAGGATGGCGAGGAAGGCCGCTCCTTCGAACGCCGTCCCTTCCGCAAGTTCGATGAAGAAGGCGGCGAAGGCGAAGTCCGTTCCTTCCGCAAGCCCTTCGATCGCAAGCCCCGCTTCGAACGCGAAGACGGCGAACAGCGTTCTTTCCGCAAGCCTTTCGGTTCCCGCTTCCAGCGCGACGGCGAAGAGCGCGGCGAAGGCCGCCCCTTCCGCAAGGAATTCCGCCGCGACGGCGAGGAAGGCGGCTTCAAGAAGCCCTTCGGCAACCGCTTCGGCGGCAAGCGTTTCGACCGCGAAGACCGCGGCCACGATAAGAAGAAGTTCCACGGCGCTCCGGACGACTTCTTCCGCATGGATACGGAAAACGAAGCTCCGGTGCATCGCTTCGGCAAGCGCCAGAAGTAAGAACGAGGGGGAAGGCCAGGCCTTCCCCCTTTTTCGTACCCGCTTAAACTATTGACAGAGCTTGAAGCTCTCGATAAAAAAAATGGTTCGGCGCATGCCGTCTATCGATATTTAATGCGCATAGCGCAGGCATATACATTTACCCGGCTCTGCCGGAACCATGGAGGCACAACATGGCCCGTATTACCGTTGAAGACTGCCAGCAGCGTGTGGACAACCGTTTCCTTCTCGTGCAGATGGCCATCAAGCGCGTGCATCAGTTCCGTGAAGGCTACGAACCTCTCGTGGAAAGCAAGAACAAGGAAATCGTGACCGCCCTTCGCGAGATCGCCGCCGGCAAGGTCCGCCCTGAAGACAAGCGTTTCTACACCCCCCTTCCCGGCGAAGACGCCTAAGTCCCGCCTGCCCGGTCACGCATCATGAGCCAGCGCGATTATTATGAGATCCTTGGCGTTGCCAAAGACGCCTCGGAAGATGAGATCAAGCGCGCCTACCGCAAACTGGCGCTGAAGTATCACCCCGACCACAACCCTGACAATCCCGAAGCGGAGCAGAAGTTCAAGGAAGCGGCCGAGGCCTACGACGTGCTCCGCAATCCGGAGCGCCGTGCCAACTATGACCGTTTCGGCACTGCCGATCCTTCGGGCATGGGCGGAGCTGGCTTCACCAATGCGGAAGACATCTTCTCCCAGTTCGGCGACATCTTCGGCGATATCTTCGGATTCGGCGGCCATGCCCGCTCCCGCGGCCCTCGCCCCCAGCAGGGCGATGACCTGCGCTACAATCTGACCATATCCTTCCGCGAAGCCGCCAAGGGCGTGGAAAAGCCCATCCGCGTGCCCCGTCACACGGAATGTTCCGAATGCGGCGGCTCCGGCGCGGCCAAGGGCTCTTCCCGCGAGACCTGCAAGCAGTGCGGCGGTTCCGGCCAGGTGGTCATGCGCCAGGGCTTCATGCAGTTCGTCCAGCCCTGCTCTGCCTGCCACGGCCGCGGCTACACCATCCCCAAGCCCTGCCCCAAGTGCAAGGGCGAAGGCATAGTGGAGACCGTTCGCGAACTTTCCGTGCGCATCCCTGCCGGCGTCTATGACGGCGCCCGCCTGCGCCTGCGCGGCGAAGGCGAGATGGGCATACACGGCGGCCCCAACGGCGACCTCTATGTGGTCCTGCATGTGGAAGAGGACGACGTCTTCGAACGCGACGACCAGAACCTCATCTACACCGCCACCATCACCTTCCCCCAGGCTGCCCTCGGCACCCGCATCCAGATCCCCAGCCTCAACGAAGGCGAGACTCTCGACCTGGACATCCCCAAGGGCACGCAGAGCGGCAAGGTCTTCACCATCCGCAACAAGGGCCTCAAGTACCCCGGCCAGAACCGCATGGGCGACCTGCTCGTCCAGGTCGTGGTGAAGACGCCCACCAAGCTTTCCTCCAGGCAGGAAGAACTGCTCCGCGAATTCGAGAAGCTCTCGGAAGAACAGGGCAAGGGCATCTTCGACAAGGTGAAGAAAGCCATGGGCATGGACTAAAACGCCCGAAAACCAGTACGGAAAGCGCCGGACAGTTCCTTCTGTCCGGCGCTTTTTTCTCCTTCGCCCGGCATCGTCACAAGCTTGCCGCCTCTGAAAAAATATTCTAGAAATTTCCGAAGCCTCTGCTATGCTTGGTCCGGCAGAGGCTTCCTTCTCAGCCTCTCGCGTCCCTCCGGGACTCTACATATCCCTTTCGGAAACAGTCATGCCCCACTGCCGCTTCGGCTCGCGGCTCTTCGCCGCCTTCGCCTTCCTTCTCTGCCTGCTCTTCGCCGTCCCGGCCATCGCCGGGCCTATCAACGCCAAGAGCGCCATACTCATGGATGTGACCACTGGCCGCATACTCTATGAACAGTATGCCGACAGGCGCATCCCGCCCGCCTCGCTGACCAAGGTGCTTTCCATGTATGTGGCCATGGAAGCCATAAGCGCAGGCAAGACGAGCTACGGCAAGAAGATAAAGGTGAGCCGCAGTGCCGCCCGCACGCGCGGCTCCACCATGTTCCTCAGGACTGGCGACATCGTCACGCTCGACAAGCTCTTCTACGGCATGGCCGTAGCCTCGGGCAACGACGCCAGCATGGCCGTCGCTGAACATGTCGCCGGTTCGAGCTCTGCCTTCGTCCAGCGCATGAACGCCCTTGCACGCCGCATAGGCATGAAGAACAGCCGCTTCCTGAACGTGCATGGCCTGCCTGCCGAGGGCCAGTACACCACTGCGCGCGACATGCTCACCATGGCGCGCTCCTACGAGCGGAAATACCCGAACTCGAACAAGTACCATCTGGCGAGATCCATCACTCACAACGGCAAGAGCGAACCCAACCATAATCCGCTGGTCGGCTACTACCGCGGCATCAATGGTCTGAAGACAGGCTGGATCACCGCCGCCGGCTACAACATCATCGTTTCCGCCAGGCGCAGCGGGCATAAGCTCATCGGCGTCATACTCGGCGCGCCCAATACCGGCGTTCGCGCCGCCGAAGCCCGACGCCTCCTGAACGCCGGCTTCAATACCATAGGGAAAAAGCATATCACTGTGGCCCGTGAGCTGGGCGTGACCGCGAAGCAGGCGAAGCGTTTCGGCAAGGGGAACCCTGTTATCGAAACGCCGAAGACCAAAAAAGCGGCCGTGAAGCGAGGCGGCAAGAAATCGGAAGCCGCCATGAAGAAAGAAAGCTCCAGAAGCAAAGCGCGGGCCAAAGCCAGAGCGGAGCAGAAAAAGAAGAAGCTCGAGAAAGCCGCTTCTAAAAAGAAGGCTGTCCAGAAGAAAAAGACCGCGCAGAAGGCCAAGCCTGCCGTCGTGAAAAAACAGGCCAGCAAACGCACGACGAAGGCAAAGGCCCCTGCCGCCAAGCCCTCCTCGTCTTCCGGCAGACAGCTCAGCCCTGCGGAAGCCGCCCTTGCAGACATCAGGTCTGAAAAGAAAAAATAGCACTCCGTACAGAAAAGCCCCCGACCTTCTCAGGCCGGGGGCTTCGTTTTTTTCGTGAGTCAGACGCTTAGAACTTCACGCTGCGAGCGGCGTCGAGAGCCTTGGCGAAGTCCTCTTCGCTGTGGGCGAAGGAGAGCATATTGGCTTCGAAGGCAGAGGGAGCCATGAAGATGCCCTGGGCGCGCATCTGCTTGAAGAAGCTCTCGAAGAGAGCCACGTCGGAAGTCTGCACGCTGGCGAAGTCGCGCAGGGGAGCTTCCGTGAAGTAGATGGTGAACAGGGAAGCGATATGCGGGATCTGGACGGGAACGCCCTTGGACTTGAGGATCTGCTCGAGTTCGGCCACAAACGCGCTCACACGGGCTTCCAGGCCGGCGTAATCGGAACGCTTGAGGATGTTCAGAGTGGCGAGGCCTGCGGCCATAGCCAGCGGATTGCCGGAAAGCGTACCAGCCTGATAGACTTCGCCCTGAGGAACGACGTGCTTCATGAGGTCGGCGCGGCCGCCGTAGGCGCCCACGGGGAGACCGCCGCCGATGATCTTACCGAAGGTGGTGAGGTCGGGCATGATGCCGAAGCGGCCCTGAGCGCCGGCGTAGGACAGGCGGAAGCCGGTGATGACTTCGTCGAAGACGAGGATGGTGCCGTTCTGCGTGCAGAGTTCGCGCAGGCCTTCGAGGAAGCCGGGCTGGGGAAGCATGAGGCCCATGTTGCCGGCCACAGGCTCGACGAAGAGAGCGGCGATCTGGCCGGGATTGGCTTCGAAAAGCTTCTTCACAGCTTCGAGGTCGTTGTAGGGGGCAAGCAGGGTGTCGGCCACAGTGCTGGCAGGCACGCCGGGAGTACCGGGGATGGAGAAGGTAGCCACACCGGAACCGGCGCTGGCGAGGAAGGCGTCGCCATGGCCGTGGTAGCCGCCGATGAACTTTATCATCTTGGTACGGCCGGTCACGCCGCGGGCAAGGCGCAGGGCGCTCATGGTGGCTTCGGTGCCGGAGTTCACCATGCGGACCATCTCGACGGAAGGCAGGGCGGCGCAGACTTCTTCAGCGAGGAGCACTTCGGCTTCGCTGGGAGCGCCGTAGCTGGTGCCGCGCAGGGCGGCCTTCTGTATGGCTTCGGTCACTTCAGGATGGGCGTGGCCCACGAGCATGGGGCCCCAGGAACCGAGGAAGTCGATGAAATGGTCGCCGTCCACGGTGGTGAGATGGGAGCCCTGGGCTTCCGCAATGAAGAGAGGATCGGCGTGCACGTTGCGGCAGGCGCGCACAGGGCTGTTGACGCCGCCGGGGATGATCTCCTGGGCATGCGCGAAAAGCGCACGAGAACGTTCGGTATTCATGTCTGCTCCTGCCGTTATTCGGTCGGCTCGGGGAAATAGGTCATGGAAGTCTTCTTCAGCTCTTTCAGGCTTTCGAGAACGGCATACTCGTCGAGGGCCGTGGTACGGCGCAGTTCTTCCACCACGTCGAGGCAGTCCTGCTCGCTCTTGCCGTGTATCATCGTGAAGAAGGTGTAGTTCCAGCCGGGGTAATTGCTGGGACGGAAATAGCAGTGAGAGATGCGGCTGTGTTCGGCGGCCTTGGGGCCGACTTCCTCCGCCAGCTCTTCGGTAGCTACCCACGCCACCATGGCGTTATGCGACCAGCCCGTACGCTGATGCTTGATGCTCGCACCGAAGCGGCGGATAGCTCCGCATTCCTTCAGGCGCTGGATAAGAGCCAGCACATCTTCTTCGGTAGTGCCCGTAGCGGCGGCGATGTCCGCATAGGGCGTGAGAGTGTCGGGCAGATTCTTCTGAACTATGCGCAGTATGGCCTGCTCTTTTTCGGTAAATTCCATCGCATACCCCATTTTGATAAAATACCGAGGCAGTATATCCGCAGGCCGGGCAGGACGCAAGGGAATGCGTCACAGAACGAAAGTTAAAGCCCCCCGCAAAACGAACAGGGCGCTCCGAAAACCGAAGAGCCCTGCCGTGTTTTGTATGGATGAATCAGCTCACCATACAGGTCCCGTTTTCCTCCTTACGGAAGCATCCAGCTGAGGAAGCCAGCCTGACAGTAAACCAGCACGCAGAGGATAAGCGTGAGGGCAATGGAGTGGCCAAGGGCGAAGCGGAAGAGGTAGCCTTCCTGGCCGACCATGTTGGTAGCAGAGGTAGCCACGCTGATGGACTGGGGGGAGATCATCTTGCCAGTCACACCGCCGACAGCGTTGGAGGCAACGGCCAGTTCAGGCGGGATGCCGACAGCCGTAGCAGTGGTACGCTGCATGCTGGAGAAGAGGGCGTTGGAGGAGGTGTCGGAACCGGTGAGGAACACGCCCAGCCAGCCAATGAGAGGAGCAAAGAAGGGGAAGAGGCTGCCAGTCTTGGTGAAGGCGAGGCCGAGGGTGGAGCTCATGCCAGCGTAGTTCATCAGGAAGGCGAGGCCGAGCACGCTGCCGATGGTGAGGATGGGGAAGCGCAGCTGATGCAGAGTGGTGAAGAAGCACTTCACAGCCTTGGCATAGGAGTAGCCGGGCATCATAGGCACAGCGATGAAGCCGGAAAGCAGGATGGCAGTACCGCCGGCGGACACCCAGTTGAAGGTGAAGCGGGCAGCGTAGGGAGCTTCAGTGGCCACGATGGGAGCGGCGCGGTTGACCATGCCGTCAAGCAGAGGCCAGGAGAAGCTGGGGCAGGAAATGCCGTTCAGCACAGCCTTGAACTGAGGCAGGCCCCAGAAGAAGACCATGATGGCGAGGATGAGGTAGGGGCCCCACGCACGGAGAACGACCTTGCCGGAATAGCCGGGGCCGTCGTTGGACACGGCGGGATCTTCAGCGAAGCGGAAGATGTTGCGGGGCTGCCAGACGCGGAGCAGGACGAGCAGACCGACGATGGTAGCCAGAGCGGACATGATGTCGGGCAGGGTCGGGCCATGGAAGTTGGCGAACACGAACTGAGCGCCAGCGAAGCAGAGGCCGGAAACGAGGATAGCGGGCAGGATCTCCATGGAGCGCTTGAAACCGCACATCACGATGGAAAGCCAGAAAGGAATGATGATGGCAAGGATGGGAAGCTGACGGGCGGCGACCTGGCTGAGCAGGTTGGCGTCGATGCCGGACACCTTGGCAGCAGTCAGGATAGGAGCGCCGATGGCGCCGAAGGCCACGGGAGCGGTGTTGGGGATGAGGCAGAGGCCAGCGCCCTACAGGGGATTGG
>JAZQMJ010000062.1:0-11081 GCA_045543435.1 Mailhella sp. | reverse complement strand
AAGGGCACGCCTGCTTCACCGGCCACGGCGCGGGCCAGCAGGGTCTTGCCGGTGCCGGGAGGGCCGACGAGGAGCACGCCCTTGGGGATGCGGCCGCCAAGGCGGGTGAACTTGCGGGGATTGGAAAGGAATTCGACGACTTCAGCCAGTTCTTCCTTGGCTTCGTCCACACCGGCGACATCGGCGAAGGTCACCTTGCCGGTCTGGTTCTGGTCCTGCATGCGGGCGCGGGAACGGCCGAAGGTCATGGCCTTGCCGCCACCGCCCATCTGCTGGCGGGCGAAGAATATCCACACGCCGATGAGCAGGAGCATGGGGAACCAGGAGACGAAGATGGACATGGCCAGAGGAGTTTCCTCGGGCTTCTTCACGTCGATGACCACGTTCTTGTCCTTGAGCTGCTGGACGAGAGTGGGGTCGTTGGGGGCGTAGGTGCTGTAGGTCTGGCCGTCATGGGTGGTGACGGTGAGGTTGCGATCTTCGATGACGACCTTGCTCACCTCGCCGCTTTCCACCTGCGTGACGAAGGCGCTGTAGGCGGTGGAGCGGCCGACAGGGGCGCTCGTGTCGTTGAACATGCTGAACAGAGAGACCATCGCCACGGCGATGACGCTCCACATCAGGATATTGCGGGTGAATTGATTCAAAGCTGCCTCCGGGCTGCTTGTAATGGTAAGGCTGGGGCGGAGAAGGTCCGATGGGCGGACGGCCACAGGAAAAAGCGCCGGCTCCGCTCCCCGGCGTTTTTATATCTGTAATGCCTGAACCTTCGTTTGACAATGATGCCAAGCCCTCTTTTAACACTATGAAATACTTTTTCTGCAAAAATCGTGCCTGAATGGAAAAGTCCTGCCGCCGCGTCATGTTCGCGAGGCCCGGAGAGCTTGCCAGCGGAACGCGGGAGAGATAGCATGCGCGCGTCCATTCTGGCCTATGTCCAGTTCTGCGAGCCTTTTTTCAGCTTTCCGGTGTTTCCATGTTCGTCGATGTCCATACCCACGTTTTCCATCCCCGCATTGTCGAGAAGGCCAAGCAGCGCCTGAACGAGCATTATCGGCTTCCCTGCCGCTGCAAAGGAACAGTGGAAGACCTGCTCATGCGGGCCCAGCGCTGCGGCATAGACCATATGGTCGCCCTGTGTGCGGCCACCAGCGCCGCCCAGGTACAGCCCTGCAACGGCTATGCCGGCTATCTGCAGAACACCTATCCGGAGATAACGGCGTTCGGCTCCATACACCCGGACTATGACGACTGGAAGGCCGAACTCGACAGGCTGAGGATATTCGGCGTCCGCGGCCTCAAGCTGCACCCCGACCTCCAGGGCTTCCGGCTGGACGACCCGCGCCTGCTCCCCATTTTCGAGGAGGCCCAGCACGACTTCATCTTCATGATGCACATAGGCGACAGCCTTCCCCCTGAGCAGAACCCTTCCTGCCCCTACAAGCTGGCGAAGATACTCGATGCCTTCCCCGATATGCGCGTCATCGCGGCGCATCTGGGAGGCTATCGGCACTGGGAGCATTCTCTCGAAGTGCTCGCGGGGCGCAACGTGTGGGTGGATACCTCTTCCTGCGTGGACGAGATACCGGACGAACTCCTCAAGGAGATACTGCGCCGCCACCCGCGCGACTATGTGCTCTTCGGTACGGACTACCCCATCCATGATCCGTGGGAGGAACTGGACGCCCTCCAGAGAAGGACTGGCTTCAGCTCCGCCGAAATGGACGAAGTGCTCAGCAACGGCGCGAATGTCCTGTTCGGATAGCAAGTCATCACAGAAAAGAGAAAAGCCCGGCATGACCGGGCTTTCTTTGTATATGCAGAGTGTTACTGCATGGAACGCGCTATGTCTTTGGCGAGTTCCTGCACGAGTCTGGACTGCGTTTCCACCATGCTTTCAAGGCTGTCGCCGCAGGGAAGTTCCTTCACCGTGTGTCCGGACTGGCATACGGTCTTGTCTTTCTGGATGGTCCATACGGTGTCGAGCATGACCACGCCGTCGAGAGAGCCGTCGAAGCGGCGCACGTCGAGCATGAGCTTGGCATCCACCTGGGAGCCCGTGCGAAGCGGCACGGCGGAGATGCCCTCGGCGGCGAGGGCGTCGCAGAGTACGCGGGATATGCCCTGACCTATCTCTTCGCCCCAGCGGTCGAAGTCGAGTACGCGGATGTTCACGCCGTCGGCCTCGCGCACCACGAGCTGGGGGCGGGTAAGGTAGCCGGGCATGGACAGGGGCATGACGCCGATGCGGGGGGGCGCCATTTCCCTGGCGGCAGAAACGGGCGAGGTGAGAACGTAGTATTCCACTTTCTGCGTGGGGCCGGCGAAAGGCATAGTCAGGGAACAGCCGGAAAGCAGGAAGGCGAGGGCGAGGGCGGAGAGGCGTTTCATCAGTTGCTCCTGCCGAAGATGAGGGAATTGGGCTTTATTTCAAGAAGGGTGGCAAGGTCGGAGAGGGACTGCGCGGCCTTGCGCAGGGCAAGCATGGTCTGGCTGAATTCCAGCACGGGAGCGGAATCTTCACTGAAGAATTCGCCAGCGGACTGGGCCGTGGAACGGACTTCCTTCATGGCGTCGCGGGCTTCGTTCATGGCTTCTGAGGTGTCCGCGCTCATGCGTCTGACATCGGCCAGGGCAACGTTCATGCGGCGCATGGTGTCGTTGAAGTCCTTCTGCACGGAGTCGGCCAGGCCGATATAGGAATCGAGGGTCTTTCCGGCGTGCTGGCGCAGAGGGCCGAAGCCCTCCACCTGCGTGCGAACGGCATCGCTGGTGGCTTTCAGGCTGTCCACGAGGCCGGCGAAGTCCGCTTTCTGGAGCTGGGCGCTCATGGTTTTCACGCTGTCCATGACATCGTAGAGTATCTCCTGGATAGGCATGTTCTCAAGCGTGTTGAGGGCCGCGTCCAGCGAGGAGAGCTGGGTGGGTATCTCCGGCGAGCCCTTGTAGGGCTGGAGCTGGGCAAGGTCCACGGGGGCGGCGTTCTTCATGATGTCCAGTTCGACGCAGAGCTGGCCCGTAAGAATGCTGGTGATGCCGAGCTTGGCGCGCAGGCCGTTGAAGATGAGCT
Organism: Mailhella sp.; assembly: GCA_045543435.1. Classification (GTDB taxonomy): domain Bacteria; phylum Desulfobacterota; class Desulfovibrionia; order Desulfovibrionales; family Desulfovibrionaceae; genus Mailhella. Next base: position 8,011 of record JAZQMJ010000062.1, on the reverse strand, counting down.
TGTTCAGGGCATCGGCGTTTTCAAAGAATTCGCCTTCCTTGCCGCCCTCGAGGAGGATGGTGGCGGTGTTGCGCTCTATCTCGATGACGACGGGAGTCTGGAAGCGGGCGCCGTGGAGCTGGGGGCGGATCTGTATGGAATTCACCTTGCCTATGCGGATGCCTTTGAAATAGACGGGCGAGCCCTGGATGAGGCCCTTGAGCGAGGTGTTGAAGTAGAGCACGAAGGTGGGGTTCTTCGAGCCAAGGCTGCCGGAGCCGAGGAGCAGGATGAAGGCCACGAGAAGGGCCAGCGCGCCCAGCACGAAGGCTCCGATGAAGGTTTTGGTGCCGCGTTCGGTCATTTCGTTTCTCCGCTGTCACGGCCCTTGCCGCGAGTGAGGAATTCCACGACATCGTCAGGGCCGTGCAGGAGCAGGTCGTGCGGGTCGCCCTGGGCTATCATGGTTTTTGTCTTGGCGTCGAGGAAGACGGAATTGTTGGCAATGGCGAAGATGCTCGCCAGTTCATGGGTGACGACGACCACAGTCATGCCCAGCGTGTCGCGCAGCTGGAGTATGAGCTCGTCGAGGCGGGCGGCGCTCACCGGGTCGAGGCCGGCGGAAGGCTCGTCGAAGTACACCACGTCCGGGTCGAGGGCGAGGGCGCGGGCGAGGCCGGCGCGCTTCTTCATGCCGCCGCTTATCTCGGAGGGGTAGAAGTCTTCGAAGCCCGCCAGGCCCACGAGGGCCAGCTTGAGCGAGGCCAGTTCGCGGATGTCGCGGGGCGAGAGGTCGGTGTAGTACTCGAGGGGCAGGGCCACGTTCTCGGCCAGGGTGCGCGAGGTCCAGAGCGCGCCGCTCTGGAACATGACGCCGGTGCGGCGCATGACGGCTTCGCGTTCCGAGGCAGGCGCGCCCCAGAAATCCTTTTCGCCGTAATAGACAGTGCCTTTCGCGGGAGGGGTCAGTCCCATGAGCACGCGCAGGAGCGAACTTTTGCCGCAGCCCGAGCCGCCCATGATGACGAAGATGTCGCCCTTGGCGATGGTGAAGTCCAGCGAGCTCTGGATGACGCGGCTCCCGTAGGCCACGGTGACGTTCTCGGCGCGCACGGCGGCTTCGGAAGGTGCGATGATGCGGGGAGTGCTGGTCATAGGTCCACCACCGTGAAGATGACTGTGATGATGGAGGTGGCGACGATGATGCCGACGATGGAGTTCACCACGGCGGAGGTGGTGGCGCGGCCCACGGCCGAGGCGTTGCGCCCGCTCCGTATGCCCTGGTAGCAGCCGCAGAGCGCGATGAGTATGCCGAAGACGAAGGCGTGGAGCAGGCCTATCCAGACATAGCTCATGGTCATGAAGCTCAAGGTGTTGGCCAGATAGGCGGCAGGGGTGATGCCAAGCATGAGCACGCCTACGAGGAAGCCGCCGGTGATGCCCGCGATATTGGAGTAGATGGTGAGCAGGGGCGTCATGATGGCGAGGCCGAGCACGCGCGGCAGGACGAGGAAGTCCATGGGCGATATGCCGAAGCCGGTAAGGGCGTCCACCTCTTCGTTCACCTGCATGCTGCCGATGACGGCGGCGAAGGAAGCTCCGGTGCGGCCTGCGAGGACTATGCCCGTGAGTACGGGAGCCATGACGCGCACCATGGAGACGCCCACCAGCGAGGCGACGTATATCTCAGCGCCGAAGAGCTTGAGCTGCATGGAGCTGACGAAGGCGAGGATGAGGCCGAGGAGCAGGCTGGTGAGGGTGACGATGGGCAGGGCGTCCACGCCGCATTCGCGGAACACGTTCCACAGGTCGCGGCGGCTGAAGGAGGCCTTGCCGGAGAAGAAACGGGCCATGCTCTGCGTGACTTCGCCAAGGAATTCGAGCACATCGCGAGTGATGCCGGGTATGGCCATCACCTTGCCGCCTATGCTTTCGAAGAAGCCTTCGTCGTACTGGGTGCGGGCCTGGTCGCTGGGCGGAACGGCAAGGGCCATGTCCAGCATGGGGGCCATGCCGTCGGGCAGGGCGTCCGCATGCACGGCGAGGCCGCGCTTCACGGCTTCGCGGGCTATGGCGTTCATGGCGGCGAGCAGGAGGCTGTCCCAGCTTTCGAGGGCAGGGGCAGAGAACCGCACTGCCTTCACCCCCGGCTCTTCCATGGCCGTGAAGGCCGCGTCCATGAGCGGACCGGCGGAAACGCCGGAGGCGAGCCCCCCGCGCTCCCAGCTCCCGGAAGCGATGATGCTGAGCGTTCCCTGCTCGTTTCTTATGTCGAATGAGGCCTGCATGGCTCCTCGCGGAAATCTGGTTTCGGAAAGGATTAACCTACAACAGAAGATAGATAAAGGAAAGAACTATCAAAATACGGATAAGAGGTCGGCCGGACCGCTTTCCTGCTGAAGACGCAAAAAGCGGAGAAGGGTATCCTTCTCCGCTTCTGTCTTCATACGTCGGGAGCTTAGTCCATGTGCATGGCGGCGCGCACCAGAGCTATGGTCTCCTTCACGGACTTGGCGGCGCGTTCGCGGCCGGCGGCGAGCACTTCGTCCACGAGGCCGGGCTTGGCGAGGATGGCGGCGCGGCGTTCGTGCAGGGGCTCGAGGAAGGTCTGCAGGTTCTGCAGGAACATCTTCTTGCAGTTCACGCAGCCCATGGTGGCGCCGGTGCAGCCTTCGCGCACTTCGGCCTGCACTTCGGGGCTGGCGAGGAGCTTGTGGTAGGGGAAGAGGTTGCACACGTCGGGGTTGCCCGGATCGCTCTTGCGCAGGCGGGCAGGGTCGGTGAACATGGTCTTGACCTTGGGGGTCAGGTCTTCGAGGGTGTCCTGCAGGAAGATGCCGTTGCCGTACCTCTTGGACATCTTGGGGCCGTGGAGGCCGGGGCACTTGGCGGCGGGGGTGAGGCGGGCCTCAGGCTCGGGGAAGACCTGCGTGTCGTACATGCCGTTGAAGCGGCGGACTATTTCGCGGGCGAGTTCGAGGTGGGGCTGCTGGTCCTGGCCCACGGGCACCCAGTGGGGACGATGCTGGATGATGTCGGCAGTCATGAGCACGGGGTAGCCGAGGAAGCCGTAGTTGCCGAGGTCCTTGTCGGTGATGTTCTGCTGCTGTTCCTTATAGGTGGGGCAGCGTTCCAGCCAGCCGAGGGGGGTGATCATGGAAAGCAGAAGGTGCAGTTCGGCAGTCTCGCGGATGTCGGACTGGCGGTAGATGGCGCATTTTTCGGGGTCGAGGCCGGCGCTCATCCAGTCCACCACCATGTCGCGCACGTACTGGGGCAGCTTGGAGGTGTCGGCGTAGTTGCTGGTGAGGGCGTGCCAGTCAGCCACGAAGAAGAAGGCTTCGTGGTCGTTCTGCATGTCGATCCAGTTCTTGAGGGCGCCGAAATAGTGGCCGATATGCAGAGGGCCGGTGGGGCGCATGCCCGAAACGGTGCGGTTGTTCGCCGTCATGGCGTTCTCCTGAATGTGGTATGGTAAAAGGAAATCAGAGGCCGTAGATCGTCAGGGTGGTGTTCCACGACCAGCGGAGCAGCGGCGTGAGTACGGAACTGAGCATGCCGCTGGCCAGCAGGACGACGAGGATGAGGAATCCGTAGCGTCCGATGCGGGCGTAGGCATTGGCAAGACTGCGGGGGAGCAGGCCTTCGAGGATATGCCCGCCGTCCAGAGGAGGAAGGGGGACGAGGTTCACGAAAGCCAGCGAGAAATTGGCGATGATGCCTATCTGGAACATTTCCAGGAAATACTTGCCTACGGGGCTGCCGAGGAGGAAGTCGTGCGGGGCGAAGGTCAGCATGATCTTCAGGGCCAGGCCGAAGAGCAGGGCAAGCGTGATATTGGTGAGAGGGCCGGCGGCGGAGACGAGGAGCATGTCCCTGCGGGGATCGCGGAAATACCGCACGTTTATGGGGACAGGCTTGGCCCAGCCGAAGACGAAGGGCGTGAACAGGGCCGTGAACGCGAACATGCCCATGCCCATAGGGTCGATATGCGGCACGGGGTTCAGCGTGAGGCGGCCCAGCATCCAGGCCGTGGGGTCGCCGCGCCTGAGCGCGACCCAGCCGTGCGCGACTTCATGCAGGATGATGCCGAGCAGGACGGGCACGAAGGCCACGGCGAGGCGGGAGATGCTTTCGGATATGCTGTGGTCGAACATGGAGCATCGGTTACCATATTTGGAACGGCTTCGCAAGATTGGGAGAAAGGGCGTTTTTCTGGGGCTGGCGAGCGTTTAGGGCTTATTATGCGGCAAGAGAGGGCCTTCCCGCTCTCGACAAAGCGGCTCTGTTTGGGCATGATAACAAAATGCCTTATCCGTTTTTAATACGGCATATCCAGGAGTACCCATGCTCGGTCCTATAGTCCGTTCCCTTTTGAAGCTTTTCTATCGTGTCGAACTGCGCGGCCGCGAACATTACGAAGCCGCCGGTGAGCGCACGCTCATCCTCCATAATCCCGGTTCCATCATCGACCCCCTGCTCATCGCCGCCGTGCTCCCGCACCGCGTGACCCTGCTGGCCGACAAGGCCTTCGAGCATAAATGGTGGATGCGCCCCATCTGCTCCCTCACCGACACGGTGTTCATCGACTACTCCAGCCCCGCCGCCACGGCCAACCTCATCCGCGCCCTTGTCGAGAAGAAGCGCTGCATGATGTTCCACAGCGGCCGCCTCGACAACGACAAGTCCTACACCAAGGCGCTGGAAGCGGCGGGGCTTATGGCCGACAAGGCCGATGCCACGCTCCTGCCCGTGCGCATCGACGGCGCGGCCCTGTCCATCTTCTCCTATCTGCGCCACAAGGTGCGCCGCCGCTGGTTCCCCCGCGTGACGGTCACGCTCAACGCTCCCCAGAAGATAGAGCTTCCCGCCGACATGCCTGCCCGCGAACGCCGCCAGCGCATGAGCGTCCAGCTCTATTCCACCATGGCTGATATGGAGTACCGCACCACCATGGACGAGCGCAACATGGTGCAGATGCTCATGGACGCCGTGGCCCGCTGCGGCCGAAAGTTCCCCATCGCTGAAGATCAGGACCGCAAGGTGCTGACCTACGGCAATCTCCTGCTCAAGATGTCCGTGCTGGGCCGCGCTTTCCATCGCATATTTAAGGATGAGGAGCGCGTGGGCTTCCTTCTGCCCACCTCTCTGCCCGGCCTCGTGGCCTTCTTCGGCCTGCATGCCAAGGGCCATGTTCCCGCCATGCTGAACTTCACGGCCGGCTCTCTGGCTGTGGTCTCCTGCTGCCATACCACGCAGCTCAAGTCCGTGCTCACCTCCCGCCGCTTCATCAAGCTGGCCGAACTCGGCGCGCTGGAAGAAGCCCTCAAGAATGCGGGCATGCGCATGGTCTATCTTGAAGACGTGGCCAGGAAGCTGACCCTCGGCGACAAGCTCGGCGGCATGCTTGCCTCCCGCCTGCGCCTCGCTCCTTCCACTCCGGCTGAAAAGCCTGCGGCCATCATGTTTACCTCCGGTACGGAAGGCGTGCCCAAGGCTGTTCTGCTCAGCCACCGCAACATCACGGCCAACCGTTTCCAGGCCCTGAGCTTCCTCACCATCGGCGCGGGCGACAAGCTCTTCAACTGCCTGCCCATGTTCCACGCTTTCGGCCTCGGCATCTGTACGCTCCTGCCTGTGCTCGCCGGCATCCGCGTCTTCCTCTACCCTTCGCCTCTCCATTACCGCATCGTGCCCCAGCTCTTCTACGAGAGCCAGTCCACCATCCTCTGCGGTACGGATACCTTCTGTGCCGGCTATGCCCGCTATGGCCGCCCCTACGACTTCAGCCATGCCCGCCTCGTCATCATCGGTGCGGAAAAGATGCGCGAAGGCACCCGCAAGGTGTGGGAAGAGAAGTTCGGCGTTTCCCTGTTCGAAGGCTACGGCGCTACGGAATGCGCTCCGCTCATTTCCGTGAACACTCCCGCCTTCAAGAAGTTCGGTTCTGTGGGCCGCGTCGTGCCCGGCCTTGAATACCGCATCACTCCCGTGCCCGGCATCGACGAAGAAGATACCGGCCTGCTCTGGGTGAAGGGCGACAACGTCATGCTCGGCTATATGCGCGCCGCCAATCCCGGCGTGCTCGAACCGCCTGTCGATGAAGACCTCGCCGCCGCGTTCGCGGAGACCGGCGAAGGCGACGACGGCTCCGGCTGGTACGATACCGGCGACATCGTCCATATCGACGAGCAGGGTTTCGTGTCCATCCGCGGCCGCGCCAAGCGTTTCGCCAAGGTCGGCGGCGAGATGGTCTCGCTGGCCGCTGTGGAAGACGCCCTCAAGGAGATATGGCCCGACAGCGTGCTCGGTGTGGTCACCATCCCCGATGAGCGCAAGGGCGAACAGCTGGCGCTGGTCATCCAGGCAGAGAACGTCACCACCAGCCGCATCGCCGCCCATTTCGCCAGCCGCGGCATCTCCCCGCTCTGGACTCCCAAGCGCATACTCTGCGTGAAGGAAGCTCCTCTGCTCGGTTCCGGCAAGTTCGACTACCGCGGCGCCAAGGAACTGGTCATGGGCCAGAAAGACTAGATATTGAAAATAATGCGTCATGCAGGCTGAAATTCGCCGGCATGGCGCATTTTTTCTTGATAAAAAAATATTCCTTCCTTATGTTCTTCTCAAAAGATGCCATAAGGTGTCCACAGAGATCATACGGAGATCACGATGAACGTCCGCACGAAGACCATCGCCATGCAGAACTCCGAAGCCTGCTTCGGTTCTTCTCTGCTGTGCGCTCTTCTTTGCGATCGACTTTCCGGCCTGCTTCTGGGCTGGGACCATCCGTGATTTCTGACGTATCGCAAACAGAAGGCTGTTCCGTCGGAAGTCGGGGCAGCCTTTTTTCTAGCCATGCCCCTATTCCCATCTGACGGAAAGGAATAATCTGCATAAGACGGGCGCCCTGGAGAGCAGGGCATTCCGGAACTCTGAAGGAGAGAAATATGTCTGACCGCGTTATTATTTTCGATACGACGCTCCGCGACGGCGAACAGTCCCCCGGCGCTACCATGGACCTCAATGACAAGCTCCGTGTGGCCCGTCAGCTTGAAGCCCTCGGCGTGGACGTCATCGAAGCCGGCTTCCCCGCGGCCAGCGACGGCGACTTCGAAGCCGTGCGCGCCATCGCCCAGGTGGTGGAGAACGCTCAGGTGGCCGGCCTCGCCCGTGCCAACGTCAAGGATATCGACCGCGCCTGGGAAGCTGTGAAGCACGCCCGCCATCCGCGCATCCATACCTTCATCGCCACTTCTCCCATCCACATGCAGTATAAGCTGCGCAAGACCCCCGATGAAGTGGTGGAACTTGCCGTGGCCGCTGTGAAGCATGCCGTGCAGTATACCGAGAACGTGGAATTCTCCGCTGAAGACGCCTCCCGCTCCGACTGGGACTTCCTCGTCCGCGTGGTGACGGCCGTCATCGACGCCGGCGCTACCACTATCAACATCCCCGACACCGTGGGCTTTGCCCAGCCCGATGAATTCGGCTCCCTCATCAAGTACCTCATCGAGAACGTGCCCAACTCCTCCAAGGCTGTGTTCAGCGTGCACTGCCACGACGACCTCGGCCTTGCCGTGGCCAACAGCCTCGCCGCCGTCAAGAACGGCGCCCGCCAGGCCGAGCTCTGCCTCAGCGGCATCGGCGAACGCGCCGGCAACGCCTCCCTCGAAGAGTTCGTCATGGCCCTCAAGCTGCGCCCCGAATATTACGGCGTGGAATGCACCATCAACAACGAGCAGCTCTATCCTGCCTGCCACCTGCTCTCGCTCATCATCAGCCGTCCCATCCCGGCCAACAAGGCCATCATCGGCTCCAACGCCTTTGCTCATGAGTCCGGCATCCACCAGGACGGCATGATCAAGAACCGCGAGACCTACGAGATCATGACTCCTCAGGCTGTGGGCCGCAAGTCCACCGACCTCGTCATCGGCAAGCATTCCGGCCGCAACGCCGTGCGCACCCGCCTCGAAGAGCTCGGCTACCAGCTCGACGTCGATCAGGTGAACGCCGTGTTCGCCGCCATGAAGGA
>JAZQMJ010000061.1:0-6059 GCA_045543435.1 Mailhella sp. | reverse complement strand
GATAACTGGTGCCGAAGAAGAGACTCGAACTCTTACTCCCGTACGGGAACTAGACCCTGAACCTAGCGTGTCTACCAATTTCACCACTTCGGCGGCGAAGATTTAGATAGACGATTTGACCTGCTTTGGCAAGTGTTTTTTTGCGTTTTCCGGAAATTATTCCTCGTCGTCCCTTTTCAGCCGGAAATCGGCAAAGGCGAGATAGCGGGCGAGGCGCCGTTCGGATTCTTTCCGGCTCTGCGCGAACAGCTGTTCGGCAAGTTCAGGGAAGGTCCGGCGCAGGGAAGCGTAGCGGACTTCGCCGTCGAGGAAATCTTCGTAGGCCATGCTCGGCGCTTTGGAATCCAGCATGAAGGGCTGGGGCTTGCGCGGATCGTAGCGGTAGAGAGGCCAGTAGCCGGAATCCACAGCGCGCCTCATCTCTTCCTGAACGCTGTGCATGCCGAGTTTGATGCCGTGGGCGATGCAGGGCGTATAGGCGATGACGATGGACGGGCCGCGGTAGGAAGAGGCTTCCCTGAGGGCTTTCATGAGCTGGTTCGGGTCTGCCCCCATGGCTACCTGGGCGACATAGATGTTCCCGTAGGACATGAACATGGCGCCGAGGTCCTTCTTGCCGCTCTTCTTGCCCGAGGCGCAGAACTGCGCCACCGCGCCCAGAGGCGTGGCCTTGGAGGACTGGCCGCCGGTGTTGGAATAGACTTCCGTATCCACGATGAGGACGTTGATGTCTTCGCCGGAAGCGAGCACATGGTCGAGGCCGCCGAAGCCGATGTCATAGGCCCAGCCGTCGCCGCCGTACATCCAGAAGCATTTCTTGGAAAGCTGATCGCGGCAGGCGAGAACGGCATCGCGCAGTTCAGAGGGCGGAAGCTTCTCCAGTTCATGCTCAAGGGCGAGGCTTGCCGCTTCCGAGGTGTCGAAATCATCAAAGCTGTCGAGCCATGTACGGGCGGCGCAGGAAGCAGGACCATCAGGCAGTTCAGCCAGCAGGCGTTCTACACGCATTTTCTGGGCGTTCCTCTGCTGGCGTGCGGAAAGAAGCATGCCAAGGCTGAACTCAGCGTTGTTTTCGAAGAGGGAATTGGACCAGGCAGGGCCTTGGCCGCGTTTGTTCACAGTGTAGGGGATGCCGGGCATGGCTGAGCCCCAGGCCTGAGAACAGCCGGTAGCGTTGGCCCAGTAGGCGCGGGCGCCGAAAAGCTGGGTGAGCAGTTTGGCGTAGGGCGTTTCCCCGCAGCCGGCGCAGGCGGCGGAGAATTCCAGCAGAGGCTGGCGGAACTGGCTTCCCTTGACAGTGAAGACATCGAAGATGTCAGGCTTCACCGGGAGGGAAAGACCATACTCCCAGCTTTCCAGGCCGTCGGAAGATTCGGAGCGGGGTATCATGCTGAGAGCATTGGCCGGGCATGCCTCCACACAGCTCCCGCATCCGGTGCAGTCCAGCACGCCGACCTGGAGCGAGTAGGCGAGGCCTTCGGCGGCCTTGCCGCGGGCATAGACGGAGACGAAGCCCTGAGGCGCGGCATCGGCTTCTTCCTGAGTCAGAAGGTAGGGCCGGAGCACGGCGTGGGGGCAGACAAAGGAACAGCGATTGCACTGGATGCACTTCTCGGCTTCCCAGCGCGGGACTCGGACGGCGATATCGCGTTTTTCCCATGCCGTGAGGCCCATGTCCATGCGGCCGTCCTCATAGCCGAGGAAGGAGCTGACGGGGAGCTCGTCGCCCTTCTGGGCGTTGATGGGCTCGAGCAGGTCGCGCACGACAGCAGGTATGCCTTCGTGCCGGAGGGCGGGGGCGTCTTCGGCATACAGCCAGCTTTCCGGAATGGCGATCTCCTGAAGGTTGTCGATGCCGGCACGGATGGCCGCGATATTGCGTGCCACGACCTCATCGCCCTTGGCGAAATAGGTCTTGCGGACAGCTTCTTCCATGAGGGCTTCGGCTTTTTCCAGCGGGACGAAACCGGGAAGAGATCCGGCAAGGCGGAAGAAGGCGGCCTGCAGTATGATATTGGTATGGCGGCCGAGGCCGATCTCCTGCGCCAGGGAGGGAGCGTCGATGAGCCAGAGCCGAGCCTTCTTCTGGGCGAGCGTACGTTTCAGGGAGGCGGGCAGGCGTTCAGAGAGCTCCCCGGGCTTCCAGCCGCAGCTGAGGAGGAACGAACCGCCTTCCTTCAGCTCATCCGCCATGGCGTATCTGCCCACATAGGTCTGATTGTGGCAGGCCACCACGTCGGCCCGGCGAACGAAATACGAGGAGCGGATGGGACGTTCGGAAAAGCGCAGATGCGACTTGGTGATGCCGAAGGACTTCTTGGCGTCGAATTCGAAATAGGCCTGAGCGTACAGGGGAGTGGCGCGGTTGATGATGTCCACAGTGTTCTTGTTCGCCCCCACAGTGCCGTCGGAGCCGAGGCCCCAGAACTTGCAGCTCACCATGCCGTCGTCCATGTCCAGCGGCCCGCCGGAGGGCAGGGAGCGGAAAGTGACGTCGTCCTCGATGCCGATGGTGAAGCGTTCCTTCGGGGCAGGGCGGAGCAGTTCGTCAAACACATCGCGTATCTGGCCCGGATCTACGTCCTTGGAGGAAAGGCCATAGACGCCGCCGATGATGAGCGGGGAGCGGTCAGAATGGGTGAAGGCCGTGCATACGTCCTGATACAGAGGCTCACCGGCCGAGCCCATCTCGCGGCAGCGGTCGAGCACGGCGATGCGCCTGGCCGATGCGGGGATGGCGTCCAGCAGATGGCGGCAGGAGAAGGGGCGGAACAGATGCACTTGGACGAAGCCGACCTTGCGGCCCTGGGCATTGAGGAAGTCGACGGCATCGCGGGCAACGCCGCTCACCGAGCCCATAGCCACGATGACGTCTTCGGCATCGGGTGCGCCATAATAGTCGAAAAGGTGATATTCCCGGCCTGTGATGCGGGCGATGTCGCGCATATAGCCTTCCACGATGTCCGGGACAGCGTCGTAGAAGCGGCTGGAGGCTTCACGGGCCTGGAAATAGACGTCGCCGTTCTGCACAGTGCCGCGCAGGCGGGGATGTTCCGGGTTCAGGGCACGGGCGCGGAAGGCGGAAAGGGCGTCCTTGTCCACGAGAGAGGCGAGGGCGTCCACGTCCATCTCTTCCACCTTGGTCAGCTCGTGCGAAGTGCGGAAGCCGTCGAAGAAATGGAGGAAGGGCACGCGGGAGCGCAGGGCGGCAAGGTGCGCGAGGCCTGCGAGGTCCATCACTTCCTGCACGCTTCCGGTGCTGAGCATGGCGAAACCGGTCTGGCGGCAGTTCATGACGTCGGAATGGTCGCCGAAGATGGACATGGCGTGGGTGCCCACAGTGCGAGAGGCCACATGGAGCACGCAGGGCAGAAGTTCGCCTGCGATGCGGTGCAGCACCGGGATCATGAGCAGGAGGCCCTGCGAGGAGGTGAAGGAGGTGGAAAGCGCGCCCGCCTGCAGGGCACCGTGTACGGCGGCGATGGCGCCGGCTTCGGACTGCATCTCCACAAGCGAAACGGGCTGGCCGAACATGTTGAGGCGGCCTTTGGCGGCCCATACGTCAGTCTTTTCCGCCATATTGGAAGAAGGAGTGATGGGGTAGATGGCGGCGACTTCGGTGAAGGCGTAGGCGGCGTGGGCGGCGGCAGTGTTGCCGTCGACCGTCACAAATTTTTTCGCGGGCATAGTCAGGGCCTTGTGTTCAGAGTCGGAAAAGGCTCGTAAAAACTTTCACTTGTTACTGCAACACAGATGCAGACCTCTGTCAATAAAGGGATTCTTACATAATATGTCGAGATGAGCGAACTAAACAGAAGGTACAAAAAAGGGCCGGAGATCCGGCCCTTCAGGAATGTTATGAGCGTGTTACTGCGCTTCTGCGCCTTTGAGCTTGGCCGCCCGGTTCAGACGCTGGGAGAGATAGGCATTGCGCAGGGCAGTATAGGGTTCGAGGGCATTTTCCGTGACGGCGTCGTAGGCTTTGATGATCTTGCCGGCGTCGTTGAAGTGGAGGTAGGTGTCCACAGCAAGGGTCGCGTACCACTCGTCTATCATGTAGTTCTGCGGTTTCATGGCGGCGTCGCCTCCGAAGCCCACAGTGCTGCGTATCGTGCCAGGGCCAAGGAAGGGGGCGATGAAGTACGGGCCGTCCGGCACTCCCCACACGGCGAGGGTGTGGTCGAAGCAGGCGGCTTCGGGATCATAGGGGAAGAGCGGTTCGTTGAGGCTGGTCACATCGCCGAAGCCGAGCGTGACCATGAAGTTGCCCATGGCTTTGCTGAATTCTATGCCTGCCTGGGCGAATTCCCCCTGAAGCAGGAAGTTCAGCACGCGGGCCGGGAAGGCGATGTTGTGCTTGAAGTTGCTCACGCCGTTGCGCAGAGTTTCGGGCACGATGGCGGAGTATCCTTCATGGGCGGGCTTCAGGACATAGCGGATGAAGCCGTCGTTGAAGCCGAACCAGAAGCGGTTCCAGCCTTCCAGCGGGTCGCGGCTGAGGGCTTCGTCTTCAGCTCCGAAGTCGTCGTAGTCGTCAAGGTCTATCTCGGCCTTGGCCGGAGTGGGCTGTGCGGCTTCTTCGCTCTGCGCGGCGGGCGCCGCGGCTTCAAGGCTGCCAGCCTGCTTGGAGGCACAGCCAGTCCCCAGAGCCAGAAGGGCGGCGAGGATAAGGACAGACAGCAGGCGTTTCATCACTTGGCCTCCTTTTTCTCAGCCTTTTTCTTTTCTTTCTGCTCCAGGGCCTTGGCCTGCACGCGTTCGATGAGCGTCTGCGGGTCGCCCTTGGAGAGGATGTCTCGGAACTGGTCGCGGTAGTTCTTGATCATGCTGATGCCTTCGATGAGCACGTCATAGACCACCCAGCGGCCCTTCTTTTCCAGCATGCGGAACGCCACGGGGTAGGCCTGCTTGCTGGTGAGGAATTCCATCTGCACTTCCACGCGCTTGCCGTTGTTGGCCACGACTTCGCCAGTGAAGCGCACCTTCTGGCCGTCATACTCATCGAGGGTGTCGATATAGGTGTTGCGCAGGAGATCGGTGAAGGCCGTCTTGAAGGCTTCCTTCTGTTCGGGGGTGAACTTGCGCCAGGTAGGGCCGACGGTGCGGGTGGAGAATTCGTCGAAATCGAAGAGCTGGAGCACTTCGGCTTCAACCTTCTGGCGTATGGCGGGCTTGGTGGCCGGATCCTTGAATGCCGGGTCGTTGAGCAGGGCGAGGATGCGGTCGGCACCGGCTTCTGCGGTCTGGCGGGCCGTCATGTCGGCGGCATGTGCGCTCACGGCGGCCATGAGGCAGAACACAAGGGAGAGCAGGAAACGTTTCAGGCGCATGGTTTAGACTCCTCCGAAAACGACTTTGCCGATGAGGGCTTCGATGTCGAGGGTGGGTTCAGTATCGGTGATGGTGCTTCCGGCGGGAAGGAGCTCCTCAGCTCCGCCGGGAGAGATGGCGATGTACTTCTCGCCGATGACGCCGCTGGTCTTCACCGAGGCCATCACGTCTTCGGAAAGCGGCACGCCTTCGTTGATGTGCAGGTCCACATGGGCGGTGAAGTCCGTGGTGTCGAGGCGGATGGCGGAAACGCGGCCTATGGAAACGCCGGCTATCTCCACGCTTGCGCCTACGCGCAGGCCTGCCACATTGGTGAAGCGGGCCGTGACGGTGTAGCCGCTGTCGCCCAGCACTTCCATGCGGCCGAGCTTGATGGTGAGATAGGCCGTGCAGAGCAGGCCTATGAGGACGAAAATGCCGATGATGGTGTTTCTTTGTGCGGACATGGTAACCTCGTCAGTCATCCAGCCATTCAGAGAGAGCTTCGCGTACGGAGCTGTCCAGAGGCGGTGCCGCCATGCGGCGGGAGTCTTCATATTTGCGGTCAAGGAAGCGGCGCAGGTACGGGTCTTCGGAAGCGTGGAGTTCTTCCTTCGTGCCGGAGAAGGCGGACTGCCCTGCCTTGAGTACCAGTACATGTTCGGCGATGTGCTCCACACTGCCGAGGTCGTGGGTGACGACCACGGTGGTCATGTGCGGGTAGCAGGTCTTCATGTCCAGAAGGAGCT